>NZ_JBNWCP010000024.1:0-57612 GCF_053522345.1 Agrobacterium sp. 22-226-1 | reverse complement strand
TTGAGGGCCGTTCCCATGGCGAAATCTCCTTCCGCCATGTTGAATCATGATTTGCCCGAAAACGGAATCCCGTGAGTCAATTTCATCGGGCCTTGGTATCAGATCGCTGCGGGGCAAGTCTATATCAGCACAGGTCAAGACGGTACATTTCAAGGGCATCGTTTTCTATCGAGAGGACGATTATCTCGTACTGGAAAATGCCGCAGTCAGCCGACTGGTGCGCCACCGCCTGGAAATACCGATGCGATATCCTCGAATGCGTGTGACGGCTGTCGCGAGCAATCGACCGCCTCTTGTACCGCCACCGTTGGCATGGTGAGGTGACCATGAACCCTTCAACGAAGGTCCGCTATCGGCGCGAAATGGAAGGCTCAGTTTGACACAACGCGGCCACGGCGACAGATGAAAGCTACACCACCTGTCGCCGCGTTGGCCCGGCAGCCCGGCCCTGCCAATCAGGTCTGGATTTGACCTGAGGTGCCAGCGTCCCGATTTTGCAAAGTTGAAAGAGGAGTTGATTTTGATGTGCGAGCGAGGCCAGCAAAGGATTGCGAGACGCGTTAATCCCAACCGCTCATCATTCATCTTGGCCTCGGTGTGACGGGATCGCAGAATGGCAGGGTGCTTGCTCGTCGGATCGCCTGAGCCAGTCTGTCGTTCGTTTCTGTGATGGTCGGTACCTGCCCGTATTTCACCGCGCCGCGGCTGACAGTTTCGTCAACGATCCGCATTGCCGCCGCGACTGTAGCGGCACATAGCATCACATCGAAATCCTTCGGCGAGAGATCAAGCCGGCTGGCGATTACCTCGGCCATCGTATCTTCGGTGTTTCGCGTCGCCATGTGCCAGGGGCCGAGAAGCGCCGGTTCATCCTCCAGACGAGCGATGAGATGGATGAGGAGGCCGGTGTCTTTCAGTTCCTGGCCGTCGATCTTGCTCATGTCGTAAGTGGTCTGAAGGAACCGTTCAACCGAGACATCATTTGGCCAGCCGCGAAGTCTGGCCGCAAGACGTTGCGACGCGAGCGCGAACAGTGGCTCAACGCAACTTTCCTTCGTGCGGAAGTAACGCCAAAGCGTCCGCTTCGAGATGCCTGCCGCATCGGCAATCTCGTCGCCAGTCGTGTCGGCGACGCCTTTTTGCAGGAACAAAAGGGCGGCGCATCTCGCCACTTCAATATGCGCATCTTCCGGGATCGTTCTGCTCATCCATGCTCCTGGGCTTTCTGTCCAAGGATATAAACGACATTCAGTGCCTCATCCACCGCGGCGAACGGTTCCGCATTTCCCCTTGACGCAATTTTCAAGACACAATAATGACACTTAGTGACATTATAAAACTCCAGCCAACGATATGTGTCACCCGATTTACCGGAGTCACCGATGCGAACACCCGCGGCGTTCATCGCCCTCTTGCTCACATGTGCAGACAGCAACTCTGCTGATCAACCGACGAAAAGCATGCAAAACGCGATCTATCCGGAGACAAAGCGGATGGACGTCAGCGAGCAGCACTTCGGTCAAACGATTGTGGACCCCTATCGCTGGCTGGAGAATAATAAGGCAGAAGACCCCAGGGTCGGCTCTTGGATTGAGGCACAGAATGCCGTTACGCGCTCATATCTCGACGCGCTTCCCGGACGCGACCATTTCCGCAAGCGGATGACGGAACTGCTTGACTATGATCGCTACACCGTCCCGCGAAAGCGCGGAGATCGGTATTTCTTCAACGTCATCAAGGGAAATGAAAACCAGCCATCCCTCTATGTTCGTGAAGGCATCTTTGGCGACACTCGCGTGCTCATCGATCCCAATAATTGGTCAGAGGACGGTGCAGATGCCGTGGCCGGATGGAACGCATCCGACGACGGACGTCTGCTAGCCTTTGGCACGCAGACGGGTGGTAGCGATTGGCGGACCATCAGAGTACTAAACGTCGATAGCGGCCACATATTTGAGGACATTGTTGAGTGGGCGCGCTTCACGCGCATGGCTTGGGCGCCTGATGGATCGGGCTTCTTTTATTCCCGCGTTCCGAAGCCGGTGAACGGAGCAACTGCTACTGTGGTGGCCAACCACGCCGTCTATTTCCATAGGCTGGGGACAGAGCAAGCGGAAGATCGTCTTATCTACGCCACCCCTGATCGCCCTGAATTGTTGCACGGCGCGGACAGGGTTTCGGGAGGACGCTACCTCACCATCTCATCTACACCCGGCACGAACGAAAGTTCTTTGACCGTCATCGATCTCGCGTCTAGGGATTGGAAGCCGCGCACGGTCATCGCCGACATGAATTCTGCGTGGTACGTCATCGGCAATCATGACCAAACCCTGTTTCTCGCCACGACACTTGGGGCCGGGCGTGCGCGCATTATCTCGCTTGATCTCGCCGAAAAAAACCCAAAGCCAAAGGAGATCATAGCCGAGGCTGCCGATGGCGCGGTCGTGGACAGCGCCGTTCTTGCAGGCGACAGACTGTTGGTGAACTATCAGATTGACGTCAAGTCGGAGCTGCGACGCTTCACGCTCGACGGAAAGCCCGACGGCACCGTGAAGTTACCAGGCGTCGGAAGCGCCCGATTTCTGGAAGCCGATGCCAATCAAGCCTTCTTCGTCTTCACCAGCTATGATGCGCCAATAGCTGTCTATCACTACGACATGGCCTCTGAGGTCGTGACCCCTTGGGCCGAGCCGAAAGTACCGATTGACCTGGACCGGATCCATGTCGAGCAGCGCTTCTATCGTTCGAAGGACAAGGCCGAAGTGCCGATGTTCATCATCCGGCGCAAGGATGTCACCAACCCTGCTCCGACCCTGCTCTACGCTTATGGCGGGTTCGGCCTCAGCCAGTCACCCATCTACGATCCCATGCGACTTGCCTGGGTGGAACAGGGCGGCGTGCTGGCGGTCGCCAATATTCGTGGTGGCGGCGAGTATGGACAGGCCTGGCATCGCGCCGCCCAGCGCGACAAAAAGCAGACCTCTTTCGACGACTTCATCGCTGCCGCCGAATTTCTGAAGCAGACTGGGATCACATCGCAGAAAGGACTTGCCATTCAGGGTGAATCCGCCGGTGGGATGCTTGTCGGCGCTGTTACGAACCAGCGCCCTGATCTGTTCGACGTCGCACTTCCTGGTGTGGGGGTCATGGACATGCTGCGCTACGACAAATTCACGGGCGGCGCACTCTGGACAGGCGAATACGGCGACCCAGCCGATGAGAAGTCCTTCCGCAACCTGCTGGCCTACTCGCCTTATCACACGATCAAAGAAGGCGAGGAGTATCCCGCGATCCTGGCAACCACAGCCGATGCGGATGACCGCGTCGTTCCCGCTCACACCTTCAAATACATCGCGGCCCTGCAGGCAGGCGACCTCGGCCGCAAACCGCGGCTGGTGCGCATCGAAACCCGTGCTGGCCACGGCAGTGGTCTGCCGGTCGACAAGGCCGTCGCGCAAAACGCCGATATATTTTCATTCGCCGCCTATTGGACGGGACTGAGAATCGTGCCGGGGAAATGATTGATCAACAGGAGAAAAATACGATGACGAAATTCCACAAGCCAAAAGAAATGATAACAATCTGCGGAGGCGGCCTCATAGCCCTGATGCTGACTGGATGCACTTCCGCTCAGGATCAACATTACAATGACACTCGAGCATGCTACGGTTCGCGGCACTATAGCGGATGTATGAACCAGCAACAGTACCACCGCGATCGCGAACAACTGATGAACCAGGAAAGAGCCCTGATCAGCGCGCAGCAGGCCCGTGAAAATCTCAGGATGCTCCGCGAGATCAGACGGAAGCGTGGCGAGTACTGAGTACTCAATTGCGATAAAAGACGAGGAAACACCTCATGCCTGGCAATGAACAGCCTGCCAAATACGGCACGGCGGAGGGCGCGCGTCGGCTCGCGCTCGAAACGGTGGTCCGGGCTTTGGTAGACCATGCAAGCCTGGCTGATCCGGGTTTTCGGGAACGCGCAATGGCGGGTGTCGAGGACTACATAGCACGCCTCGATCGACAATCCGAGCTGCAGCTCGACTTTGCCGAACGGGCAAGATGCTCTGCTGCAGTCCTTCTGGGATCGTCAGGCACGTGATCGAGCATCGGCCAGATGATACGGAAGCAATAACTGAAGAAAAAATGAGGTCGAAGGCGACAGGCTGATCGAGCTGAAAGCGAGGGTCGCGCGTAAGCCTTCGCATGCGCTCATACCTAGCGGCTGTCGCAAAATAAATAGTTCTGCGATAGCCGCAATGAACGTTCCTGGCGCTGCTGCGACATGACGCCTCTCGGCGACAAAGGCGCTATTTCCAACTTGATGGGCGCTGCGAGCGGGTATGGTCAGCCAAAAACCCAAAGTGTCAACAGAACGGGAATGTTACACACTGCAAACTCTGATGCTGCTGGAGGGCAATCAATGATCCGTCGTGCGAAATTGGAAGACGAAGCACAAATCAGGAGCTGTGCTGAGCAGGCTTACGCTCGCTACATACCAAGTATGGGGCGGAAGCCTGCGCCGATGGTGGCGGATTTCGCAGCTCAGATCGCCGCGGGGCAAGTCTATATCAGCACAGGTCAAGACGGTACTTTTCGAGGGTTCATCGTTTTCTATAGACAGGACGATTATCTCATGCTGGAAAATGTTGCCGTTCTTCCTGGTGCTGCGGGAGGAGGTGTAGGCAAAGAACTGATCCTGTTCTGCGAGAATGCCGCACGCGACCTTGGCGTTGGTGCTGTGCAACTTTATACGAATGAGAAGATGATCGCGAACCTATCAATCTATCCCAAGCTCGGCTACGTGGAGGTGGCAAGGCGCACGGAGAACGGGTTCAATCGTGTCTACTTTGAAAAGCGTCTTACCTGAGCTGAGTGAGCTACCCGCTCACGCGAGGGGGGGCCTTTCTTCGGCCGCTTCCGGCGCGAAGCGGGAGACGCCTCTTGGCTTAAAGCGGACTTACTGGTTGTAAAGCAGCGGAGGACGACGCGCGATCAATGCGCGCCGTCAGGTAGACCCGGCGGCAACTCAGGGCCGCAGTCGCTTTGGTGTCCGGCTGAGCAATGTGACCTCCCTTATGCTGGCGGCGTTGAGAAGGCGCATCATGATGCGACCAAGCCCCACCCCCATCCCTCCGTGGGGCGGGCAGCCAAAGCGAAAGAAATCAAAATAGTCGGAAAGACCGTCAAGCTTCAATCCGCGTTGCTGTGCCTGCGCAACAAGGCGGTCGTGGCGATGTTCGCGTTGAGCACCGGTCGTGATTTCAAGGCCACGCCAGAGGAGATCGAAACCCTTCGTAATGTCAGGGCAACCCTCATGGCGCATATGATAGAAGGCCCGGCCGCTCGCCGGGTAGTCAGTTATGAACAAGAACTCATGCCCAGTTTGTGCACCAATATGTTCGCAAAGGATTCGCTCACCTTCAGCGTCAAGGTCGTCCTGTCGCGTCAGCACGTGACCGAGCTGGCTGAGGATTTCGCGGGCCTGGGCAAAAGTCACCTGTGGAAACGGTAACGTAGGTGGAGCGACCTTCACTCCGAAATGAGCCTCGATCTCAGGGCCATGAATCTCCGCTACCACCCTGATGGAATGGGCGAGCCAGCGTTGTTCAAAGTCCATCAGTTCATGGTGGTCTTTAATCCAGCTGATCTCCATGTCGATGGAGGTGAACTCGGTTTCGTGCCGCGAAGTGAAGGAGGGCTCAGCACGGAAGACCGGGCCGATCTCAAATACCTTCTCCATGCCGCCGGCGATAGCCAGTTGCTTGTAGAATTGCGGCGACTGCGCGAGGAAGGCCGTGGTGTCGAAGTATTTGACGGAGAAAACTTCAGCTCCCGACTCGCTTGCAGTCCCCATCAGCTTGGGCGAGTGAATCTCACTGAAACCGTACTGCTTCCAGAACTCGCGCATCGCCTCTTCCAAGGTCGTCTGTACAGCAAAGACCAGTTGTTGCTCCGGATAGCGCAAACTTACCTGCCGGTGGTCCAGCCATTTTTCGAGGCCGGAATCGCGCGCTATGGGTATAAGGCTGTCGGCCAGCCCGCACACCTCAGCGCCGTCGAGCATGACTTCCAGTCCACCAAGTTTTACTGCCGGGGCAGCAACGACCGTGCCGGTGGCCATGAGTGCGCTTTCGGGCGTCAGAGTATCGAGTGCTGTGGTGAGAGGTTTATTGTCTTTGCTCAGGGTAAGCTGAACCTTGCCTGTTCCATCACGCAGGATGATGAAACGCATGTGTTTCTGATCGCGAATGGCATCGACAAACCCGTGCAGCCTGACACGCTGCCCAATGCTAAGGGGCAGGTCTGAAATCGGGCAATCGTGCGAAAGGAAGGGATGAGACATGACTTTCTCCAGGAAAAAACCGGTACGGAGAAGCCAAACCTACAGCCCTTCCGAAACCGGCAGGGCTATGGTGATTAATGAGCTACGCTAAACCGCGCGCGCACCATCCACGACCCCGGAGGGGCCGTTATTATTGACAGTGGTATTGTGTCGCGTACTCATAGGGGGATTTAGCCGCAAAGACAGAAGGTTGTAAACCGCCAATCCTAAATCGTGATATGTGCCGCGCGCGATGAGCTACCTGAACCGAAGAGACTTGCCTCGATCGTCGCCGTGCATTTTGGCGGTTGCGAACGATATCCGGTTTTGGCGCTGAGCGGCAGACGCCTCTCGGCCCGAAGCTGAATGTCAGGGCCGCCTTTGCAAGTGACCGTGATGTGGTGGAAGCCCGACCATCAGCTTCAGGTGTGTCATTAGAGATTGCTGACATCCAAGCGACATGGCGGCAAAGAGACGTTTTGTATCAATGAGTGATGATAGTGCGCGAGATTGGAGATGGAAGAATGCAGCTGCGAATTGCAAAGTTGAGCGACGCCACAGCTGTAACAACTCTTTTGGAAAGGGCTTACCCGACATTGATGGCGGCATCTTATAACACTGCTGTTCTTGCCTTAGCCCTTCCATTAATGACGAAGTCGAACCCAACCCTTCTAGCTTCTGAAACCTATTATGTGGTTGAAGATAATGGTCGTCTTGTCGGCTGTGGGGGATGGACGCCTGAAAGACCAGGGACCGGCGAGGTCAAACCCGGCGTCGCTCATCTGCGACACTTCGCATCTGACCCGGATCAAGCTCGGCAGGGTATTGGTCGTCTAATCTACAATCAGTGCGTCACCGATGCTACTGATCGCGGAGTGGTCCGGTTCCAGGTGTTTGCGGCATTGAATGCTGAAACATTCTACCAGCGCCTTGGACTACGGCGGATTAGCGTTATCAATCTGGTGATGGGGCCAAGCATTACACTTCCAACAATTCTTATGGAAGGGCCAGTGGCTCTCTCCTTGTGAAACGTCTGTTTTTGGCGCTTCGGCGTCATGACGGCGGCCGACCCACATTACCAAATCAGACGCGACATTCTTCTCCATTCCCCTCTGGCATAGGGGCCGGGTGCTAGTCACTAGGGTTCTTAGCGGTGAGGAAAGAGCGACATTCAACGACAGTTTTCTTCCCTTAGAGGGATGCCAAGGTTTGAAGCGTTTGCAGCCATCGCTCGCGCAGGCGGCCACTGATAGCTGACGAAAGTGACGTCCGGATAGCGACTCATTACATTCTGCTTCTGCTCGACTACATGACCATTAAGGCGATCATAAAAACCGCGCGCTGGGTAGTTCTCGCGGATCGTCAGGAGGTGAACTGGCTTTTCCCGGCGTTCTTCTGAAAAACGACTGATGCTTTCGATGAGGCGCCTCGGGCCGAGCCTTTTTCCCTGAAAAGACCGGTCTGCATAAAGGTTGTGCAGGTAGGTGCCAAAATCCGTCTCCTCATCAAGGACGAAACATGCAAAACCGGCCAGACCAGAGTGGACCTCGGCTAAAGTGATCACCAGCCTCTCGGCGTCGACAGAAGGAGCAAGGCGTCTTCGCCAGAGCTTGGCCTTCTCTCCAGGTATCACATTCGCCAGATACTCCCGGGGGAGTATGCCAGCATAGGCCTCACTACTTACACGAACGTGGAGGTCGGTAATGGACGCATGGTCAGTTGCAAAGGCCTGCCGGAAATTTACAGAAACCATGATCAATCCTTGTGCTTCAGTCATTCAGGCAACAGATCACTGCGCAAGTTGTGCGTTGTCGATGACCGGTATTAACGCGCTGCTGCCGAGCGATAGGTCAGCTTCTGGCGCTTCTGCGGCCATGACGGCCGTGGGCGTTGCCGGGCATTGGCAACATCCTGCCGATCAGGCTCCATAGGGTGAAAGACGTAAAAGTTCTTCCGCCACACGGTGCATCAGTTCCGCAGTGGATTGCTGGCCTTGAAGACGAAGAACTGGGGCGGATTGATTGCTCAACCAACTCTCATGCTGTGCCAGATTGCGTCCCGTGAACAAGGGGTCATCGTAGCACGAGGCCCAATTCCGGAACGCCTGATGCGCCTCGTGCATGTCTCCGCCCGGCAAAATGCGCGCGCCGTGCCGGGCGGTCTCGCGCCGGTCAAGACGTTGGAGCCGAATGATCGTAGGTGTTTGAAGAAATACGATCAGATCAACTTTCTGGATCAGAGGATCGCCCCAGCCGATGAAGGACCCCGTCAGGATCCAGCCTTCGGTTTCGCTTTGTCGGTCCTTGATCAAGCAGACACGTTCTTCAGGTGGACGCTTTATGCTGTACGGGGGATCAGTCGGCATCCAGTAGAAGTCGTCGACATCCAGTTGTGGAACGCCGAAGCGTTCGGACAGCACACTGCCAAGTGTGGAAACGCCTGAGCAGGACGCGCCCGTTAAGTATACTCGCGGCTGATATGTCATGCGGTTCCCTCCATCACTAAGAGCCGCCTTTATCGTGTTGTGCCGTATAATGCTCAATGGCAGGTTTTGGCGCTTCTGCGCCAAGTCGGCCGTCGACCCAATGCAGACGAATTTTGTTCCGCTGTCCTACCACTCTGGCTACAGTCAAACGCGGAAAATTGAGGAAGCATTATGGATACTGCTGATAAAACCCGATTTGAAGCTTCCGTTTTTGAGAACCCGGCCATTCGCACTGTCTGGAATGCATGGGAGCACCTGAATCTACCTGACTGTTGGCTGGTTGCGGGCTGCCTTGCGTAGACGATCTGGAATGCGCGTTTTGCGTTTAGTCCGGAACATGGGGTATCGGATATGGATCTAGTCTACTTCGATCCAGATGATCTGACAGAGGAAAGTGAGCAGAAGCAGGCAACACGTCCTTCATTTCCGGCTCCTTCTATCCGTGAGCAGGCCGCTGCTCCTGCGATCACCAACTGAGTAGCCGGAGCACCGATCCGGCACTCTCGCTGTCCTGCCAACAAGTTTTGCCAAACGGCCAATGTCAGGTGCTGCTAAGCTATGGGATCGGAACATTGAACGATCCTGCGGCGCTGCAGGATCGTTCACCCTGAAAGCGTGCAAGCCGGATTAGTCATCGTGTGTTGGCGAACAGTTCGCCAAGGACACATGAGGGAGCCATCCAATGTCCAGTTTTTTCAACTTGCTTGCGTCGGGTGTGATGCTTGCCGCAACCATGGGAGCACCAGCAGCAATGGCAGCCGATAGCACACCGAAGTCCATCGTTCTTGTCCACGGCGGCTTCGTCGATGGTTCGGGATGGGAGGGTGTTTACGACATCCTCAAGAGTGACGGTTACGATGTCACCATCGTGCAGAACCCGACGGTCACCTTGGAAGATGACGTCGCTGTCACGAAACGCGCCATCGCAGCGGCGACCGGCGACGTGGTCCTTGTTGGCCATTCCTACGGTGGCGTCGTCATCTCCGAGGCCGGGACCGATCCAAAAGTAAAGTCGCTCGTCTACATTGCTGCTTTCGCGCCAGACGCAGGTGAATCCGTCTCCACCCTGATCGCGAACCCGGTCCCCGGAGCCGCTGCGCCACCGATCCTTCCGCCCGTCGACGGATTCCTGTTTCTCGACAAGTCAAAGTTCGCGCAATCATTTGCGGCCGATGTGCGTCCCGACCTCGCTACCTTCATGGCGTCCTCTCAGGTTCCATGGGGCGTCGGCGCTCTCGAGGGCCCGGTTACCTCGCCCGCGTGGAAAGCAAAGCCGAGCTGGTATCTTGTCGCTACCGATGACAAGATGATCCCGCCAGATGCCCAGCGCGGGATGGCCAAGCGGGCCAGCGCCAAGACCGTCGAGATCCCTGGCAGCCATGCGATTTATGTGTCCAATCCGAAAGCAGTCGCCAAGATCATAGAGGAGGCCGCCAACAGCAAAAAGAGCGGCTGATTGCTTTCTCGGGTCGCCGTTGTCTATGCTGCGGCGGCCCACCACTGCAGAATCGTTCAATTGACAATTCAGCAGTCGTGATATTTTGCGCTTTGCCATCTTGTTTGACGCGGAACGCTACTATGACCTTGAACGTGAAGCTTGTGGAAGTCGCAACCGTCCCCGTCGGTCTGCCACACAGGACCGAGCTAAAATTGTCGGTTCGCGGCCTCTCCTGTTCTAGTTTGATCGCTGCTGATGTAAATTACGGGTTCAAACCAACCGAAACTAATCCAGATTTCCCGACTTGGGAGGGTGCCTACAGCATCGGTGTCCACTTCAATGACGAGAGGAGCGAGGTATTCCTCGACGGGCGCTACTACTCTCATCCCAACCGGAAGGGCCAGACCCACTTTCTCTATGTTTCGGAACTTGCCCATATCGATTTTACAACGCCGCGGCATACGCAAGAAGTCATCCTGCAGCGTAGTTTCATGCGGGAAATTGCCGACGACCTGGAAGTGCCACATGTTACCTATCTTGGTAACAGCCTTTATCATATGACCGACGATCCGGTCCTTCGACGCCTTGCCCTCAGGATTTATCCGTTCTTCGATGCCCCCGAAACCATGGATTCCCTGATGGCCGATCATTACATGTGGAGCCTTGGTATCTATCTTTGCGCCCACTACGGTAATCTCACCATTCGCCGCCCGATCGTCGGGGGACTCAGCACCTGGCAGGAGCGGTTGGCCAAGGATGTCATAGAGACCAGTCTCGTCGGCGGCATCGGGCTTGCGGAACTTGCCCAACTATGCGGTCTTCGCACGAGCCAGTTCGCGCATGGTTTCAAGCGCTCTACTGGCGTTGCACCCTATGAATGGCTCCTCAGACGACGTATCGAGCGCGCCAAGGAAAGTCTGCTATGGGGCCATAAACTGTCGGAGGTTGCTCTTGCGTGTGGATTTGCCGATGAAAGTCACCTTACGCGAATGTTCCGGCGCGTTGTCGGAGTGACGCCGGGGGCTTGGAGAGCGACGAGAGCGTCGGCTGTTTAGCACTGGCACTGAGGCGACCATAGGTCTTGGACATTATGGAGGTGCAGTAAGTCTGAGGCAAACCGGCCCTGCACATTGTGGGGCCGCCCGTTTCCCCGGAGGTTCCTCCTAAGGGTTGAAGCTGCTTTACGCCCTCATGTCTGCCTACACAACTGCCTTCGAGATCTCGCTAACCCGATAGAGCTGTCGCGTGCCGATCGACTTCACCGCGTGTCGGCCTCGGAATAACCAGCCGTCGCGATGCATCACACCCTGCTGTCGCCCCACTTTCCACCACTCATGTAGCAAGGTGAGGAGGTCCTCAGAAAGCATGGCGTTGCGATAGCACCCGCCCTTGCCACGCTCGATGCGCGGCAGCATCCGCTCGCTGTCGACGTCGGGGATCTTCAGCATGAAGACCTCCGCAACACGCAGGCCGGCGCCATAGGCGACCGACAATGCAGCCTAATGCTTGAGGCCGGTGGTGGCATTGAGTAACCGGGCAACCTCGTCGCGGCTCAGCACCACTGGCAGGTTACGCGGATGCGCCGGCCGGACGAGCCTGCGCGCCAGGTCCGGGCGGTCGAGGGTCTGGGTGAAGAAGAAGCGTAGCGCTGGTACGATGCTGTTCATCGTCGGTACGGGAACGCCATCCTCCTGCCGCTGGATCTGGAACCAGCGCAGGTCGTCGACAGTCGCCGTGTTTGCTGATCGCCCGAGAAAGGTCGCCAGGCGTCCGATGTCGCGGAAATAGTTGCGCTGCGTTTCGCGTGAAAAACGCCGCCTGTTCATATCGTCAATCAACCGCCGGCGCAGCGGGCTGATAGGCGTGTGGAGATCGGGGTACTGCATGATCAGGCTCCTTCGTTGAAGAAGCTCGTCATGCTCTGCCCTTGCCGGGCGACGTTCAATCGAGGTGCAAACTCCAGCTCGCGTCCCCTACCTCAGCCGCAGACGCCCTCCCGCGCAGCGGGTTCCTTCTGGGGCCCCATTTCAGACGCTGGGCAAAGCCTGGTCGCGTGGAATAGCCGTAAGCGGTCGTCGCATGACTTTCGAACAGCCGATCTTCCAGCTGCGCCGCTCGCGTGTATTGCCTACGCTAAGGCCTTGCCCCGCCAACGAGGATCCTCCTCTATTCCGCAGCCGTCCTTTCGCTTCGTTTACGGCTTTCCCATTCCTGCGGCGTCAGCGTCTTGATATCAAACTGGTCGCGTGTACGGGCATAGGTATGGCCACCCATGCGGCCAACGGCGTCCATCATTTGCTGGTCGATATGCAGGTTGGATGTGTTGACGGCGTCGCTGCGCACGAAGACGCCTACGACTTCGCCGAGGATGATCTCGCGGGCGGGACCTACCTGCAACGTGGTGTGGCGACGGCACTCAAGTGCTGCGGGTGCTGCGAGAATGCGTGGGCTGCACACCATCTCGCCCGGCACGGTTTCGAGACCCGCCTCTTCCATCTCGTTGATGCCAGGACCAAATTTGATGGCGCAGATCTCCATCTGGTCCACGAGTGCGTTGTCGCAGATATGCACGGTGAATTCACCGGTCTCGCGGATGTTGCGGGCCGTATCCTTGAAGCGCATGTCGGCGTAATTTTCCACGCCGATCGCAACGATTGCCGGATCATGGGTCAGCACATTGAAGAAGCTGAACGGCCCGGCATTGGGGCGACCGTCTCTGTCTACGGTTGTTACAAGCGCGATCGGGCGCGGGATAACGGTGCCGATCAGGATCTTGTAGCGCTCGCGCTCGGTGAGCCTGGAGAAATCGAAATGGGTGTGAGCTCGGGTCGTATCGGTCATCTCAGGCCTCGGCAGCAATGCGGTGGGTTTCAAGCGGAGTGTGGCGCGACAGGTTTTCGAACCCGTCCTTGGTCACGACATACATGTCACCGACATTGCAGCCGGCAGATAGTGGCTCAAGCCACTGTGTGTGGAGCACGAAGACCATGCCCTCCTCCATCCGATCGTAGTTGTGAGAGGATATGTTAAAGCTGTTCTGGCCGCCGGCCATGCCGACCGAATGGCCGAGATTGGGGTTATGCGGGCCATGTGTCGCCGGATAGACATGCATGAGCGTGCGGCCCTGCGCCTCCCAGTCGATGTTCTTGACATATTGGCGCGGGATAAGCCTCGCGCTCCCATCATCCATCGGTGCCCAGTTGTAAGGCATGGTCCGGGCTTCCGGCGACGCCAGCATGCCGCGCTCGATCATGGGCTCGAAGGCCGCGTTGTTCACGTCGCGCATCAGGGCACCGGGGCGGATCAGCTTTTCCGCACGCTTGACACCTTCGGTACAGGCGGCGAGCACCTCTTCCTGGCGCTTGGTGGTCTCGCCAACGGCGATCATCCTTGCAGTCTGAGCCGTGTAGCCCCGATAGGTGACGTTGGAGACATAGAGATTGATCAGGTCGCCCGACCGGACGACATGGCCGTAAGGCTTGCCGCAATGGGTACCGAACTCGTTGATGCCGATCTGGTAGCCATCGCCGGTCTCGCCGCCGAAAGAAAGCTGCGCCTGGGTAAAGGCGGCGTAGATTTCATGGTCGGTTATGCCGGGTTTTGCCACATGATAGGCCGCCTGCGTGGCAATGCTGACAAGTTGGGCGGCAGCGCGAAACATCTCGATTTCGCGCGGTGAGCGGATTTTCTGCATGCGATCGAGAATGGCGTTGTCGGCAACGAACTTCACCTTCGACATCAGTTCATCTAGTGCTGCCCAGAAGGTCAGCGAGGTTCGGTCGCCGATGCGGCCGATCTGCGCCTTCGACAGCCCCATGCCTGCCAGCAGTTCGGCACATTTTTCGGCGGTCTTGACGACGCTGTCGCCCGGACGATCGGCATATTCCCGCCCGATCGGGCCAATCTGCCAGATGTCCTCCACCAGAACGGGTTCGCCACCCGGTGGCAAAAGCACGGACTGGGTAAAGAAGGACAAAAGCACCATCGGTTTGTCGACATCCGTCGGGATGATCAACACGCCCTCTCGCATCCAGTCGCAAATATAACGCAGATAGTGGTTCGACGTGTGAAACCAGCCCACACCACCCGTGTGGACAATCAGGGCGTCATGTCCGGCCTCCACCGCCTGGCGGCGGATACGCCGCAGACGATCCTCGAATTCCTCGACCGGAAGGGGCAAGGGCGCTGCGAAATCGAAATCCGGCTGAAAGTCGGCGAGCAGCGAGCCGATCCGATAGGCTCCTGTTCTGTTGGCGGTCATATTCATGGGCTATTCCTTCCAATATTGTTGTTGTTCGTCAGGCCTGTCGCGCAGGCGCCAGCACCCGCCTTGCCACCAGCATCACCACCAGTGTCAGGCCGATCAGCAGGCCGGACATTGCCGCAACGCGCACGTCGAGCGACTCCTCGATCAGCGCAAACATCCTGAGCGGCAGCACTGTCGTCTGTGCATCGGCAAGGAAAAGCGAGACGGAAACATTGTCGAGGGACTGGATGAAGACGAGAAATGCGCCGGCGAGAATGCCGGGTGTCAGCAAGGGCAGGATCACGCGCCTGAGCGTGGTGAACCACGTGGCTCCCATCACTGTCGAAGCTTCTGCCAGCGAGGGATTGATACCCTGCGCGACGACCGAAGCGGCGCGGTACATCAAAGGCCCGAAGACCACCACATGGCCGACGACCGTCAGCCAGAGCGAAGGCTGCAAGCCAACGAAATTGGCGACGATCAGCGCCGCCAGGCCATAAACGAGGCTCGGCAAGACCAGCGGGGCGAGAAGCAACGGCTCGATCGTGTTGACAGACCGACGCTGCAGCCGTGCCATGCCGATCGTGGCGGGCACGGCGAAGAGAAGCGAGCCGAGAACGGCAAGGCCTGCGATCTTCAGCGAGTTTCCGGCGGCAATATGCTCCGTCCCGGAGCGGATAGGATCGAGTAGCGCCTCATACCAGCGCAGCGAGAAGCCCTCCGGTGGGTATTTGAGCGTCTGCCCGGGCGTGAACGACATAGTGATCGCGATGACGATCGGGGCCACAAGATAGATCAGGCTCAGGCCGCCAAAACCGAAGACGAATGCCTTGTAGAGAATGGCGGGGACCGGGTTTTCGGATTTTCTACGCATGGCCGACAAGCCTCCGGTGACGGGAAATCATGGTCATGCCGACGAGAAGAAAACCGGTCGACATGAGGAGCACGACGGCGATGGCAGAGGCCATCGGCCAGTCGAACAGCGTGCCGACCTCTCGATAGATCAATTGCGGCACATAGACGTTGCGCGCGCCGCCAATCACCGCCTGGGTGACAAAGGAAGCACTGGTGCTGGCAAAGACGAGAATCCAGCCCGCCAGAAGTCCAGGCAGCATCATCGGCAACAGGACCGTGGCCAGGATGCGCCACGGCCCGGCGCCCGAAACCTGCGCAGCCTCGGTATAGGTTACGGGGATGCGCGACAGGATCGCCACCAGCGGAAGGATGATCAGCGGGAGGTCGATCTGGCACATGGCCATCACCAGGCCGAGTTCCGTCGACATGAGTGTGAAGGGACGCTCGGCCAGTCCAAGCGCCACGAATGTCTCGCTGATCGGTCCCTGCCGCCCGAGAATGACGATCCAGGCGAAAGTCCGAACCACATTGCTGGTCAACATCGGGATCAGCGTCAGGAAAATGATGATCTGGCGTGCGGTCTTGCCGCTGTGCCAGTAGAACAGCGCGATCGGCACACCTAGCAGCGTCGTGGTGACGATGGTCTGTACCCCGAGCTTGGCGGTGTTGACGAGAACGCGATAGTTGAACGCATCGCCAAGAAAGCGCGCGTAATTGTGCAGGGACAGGCCGTCGGGTCCAATGAAGCTGAACCCGACAAGGACGGCGAGCGGCGTCGCGAAGAACGCCACCGACAGCAGAAGCATCGGGATAACGTAGGGGAAGCCGCTCGCTTTCATGGTGCTACCTCAACCGGCGACGAGGGCGTCGAACTGGCGGATCCATTCCTGCCGGTTCTTGTTGATGGCAGCCCAGTCCGGATAGACGAGAGAGGCAAGCTGCTCGCGCTTCACATAGGCCTCGATGCCCGGCGTCAGCTCGACCTGCCTGTTCGTCGGGAACATTTCCTGCGGCGGCATCTTCAGCTTGTCCTGCGCAGCCTTCGAAATTGCGGCATCCATATAGGCATAGGCCGCGTCGACGTTCTTGGCGCCCTTGGTCAGATGAATATTGACTGGCGCTGCGGGCGAACCCGTTTCCGGCTGGACGAATTCGGCCTTCAGCCCCATGGCCTTCAACTTCGCGACATTGCCCGTCGAGCACATGAAGACTGCTATCTCACCCTGCTGGAACAGCGTCATCTGGTGGTTCGTGCTGGCCACCACGCCCTTGATATGCTCCGGGTGTTCCTTGAACAGCTTGAAGACGGCATCCATGTCGGTTGGACCCGAGCCGTAAATCTTGGCGATCTCGGTATACGCCATCACGCCCGTGTTGGAGGCGAAGCCGGTCCACGATACAAGCCCTTTGTAAGCTGGGTTTTCAAAGAGATCGCGGTAGCCCTTCGGCGCCGGGACGAGATCGGGATTATAGGCAATTCCGTTGACCTCGACCGTGACGGTTGGGCCATACTCACCCTGGAAGGCCGGATCGAGCATTCCCCAGTTTTTGAGCTTCGACGGGTCGATCTTCTGGATAAGATCGTTCTCGACGGCGATGGCCATCTGACCCGGCGACATCAGAAGTGTGTCGTAAGGCGGGTTGCCGGGGCTTGCCATGACCTTGGCGAGCTGGTCCTGCGCCATCGCCGGAGCGACAGTCAGATCGAAGCCGGCCTCCTTCACGAGTGGTGTCAGCACTGTGCGATAGCCGTCCTCCCAATTGCCCGGGAAGGTGGCGGCAACAGCAGTGCCACCGGCCGCGCGGGCAGCGAAAGGAACGGTTGCGGCTGCAGCCGCACCGGCGGCAAGCAGTCCGAAATGGCGTCGTGTGATGTTGAAGTCCTGCATCTGTTCACCTCTGTTGTTGTTATTCACGGAATGCTTCCGGTTCGCTCGGAAAGGCGTGACACCTCATGGTGTCGATCTCGGCAAAGAGCTGTGCTCCCGGCTCGGGGATGAAGGTCGAAGGCCCGCGCACCTCCGAGGAACGAAGGTTTGTCCCGTCTTCGAGAAGGAGATCATGGACTAGGGTAGGCCCAAGCGGCACTGACACGGTCAGTCGTGCCGGCAGGGCAGATGCGCTCGGCGTGGCGGAGAGACGCACATCTTCGGGGCGGAAGGTGATCGTGACCCTGGAGCCGGTGGTGAAATTCAGACGACGCGGGAGAACGAGGACCCTGCCATTCGCCAGCGAGATAGTGGTTGCTTCCGTCTCCACGCGGTCCACCGTTCCATGCAACACATTGGCCTGACCGATGAAGGTATTGACGAAGAGAGTCCTCGGCCGGTCATAAACGGCCATCGGCGTATCAATCTGCTCGACATTGCCTTTGTTCATCAGCGCCAGGCGTCCAGCGAGGCTCTGCGCCTCCTCCTGGTCATGCGTGACGATCAGCGTGGTGATGCCAAGCGTCTTCTGCAGATGGAGAAGCTCGACCTGCAGGTCGAAACGCAGGGCACGGTCCAGGGCACCGAACGGTTCGTCGAGAAGCAGAAGCGAAGGCCGTCCGGCAATGGCACGGGCCACCGCCACGCGCTGCTGCTGACCACCGGAAAGCTCACGCGGCAGCCGGTGGCCAAATCCTTTCAACTGCACGAGCGACAGCATTTCCTCGACCCGTTCGTGCCGCTCGGAGCGCCCGACCTTCTGGCAGGCCAGGGGATAGGCGATGTTCTCGGCTACCGTCAGGTGTGGAAACAGTGCATAGTTCTGGAAGACCATACCGATCCCCCGCGCACGGGCCGAAACATTGGCAAGGTCCTCGCCACCGAGCTGGATCACGCCGCTTTTCGGCTGGATCAGCCCTGCGATGGCGCGCAGCACCGTGGATTTGCCGCAGCCGCTCGGGCCCAGTAGCGCAACGATCTCACCGGCTTCTATCTCGAAAGAGATATCGCTGATCGCATTCTGCCCGCCATAACTATGGGTCAGGCCGCGAACGCTGAGCTGTTTGCTTTCTGCTGCATTCGAGATCTGCGGCATGAAACTTTCCTTGGGTTGGGCCAGATCTGACGGGAGCTTTGCCCTCGCCGGCAGGCGGAGATGTAATCGATCGGCAATTTTGAGTTCGCCCTGTGTCATGCCAAAGGAATTGCAAGTCGCATGCCAGTTGGGCTATTGCGGCTGTGGAAAAAATATCAACTGTATGAATTTACGTAATTTTTTGTGTCGTACATAAATTCGCATAAAGATAATTACAAACAATAGTAAGAAAATAATAATCTATAAAATGTGCATGTTTTGGAACCGGTGATGATTTGCTGTGCAGGGATATTGGCGGGTCAGCGGATAAATCAGCGGTTTTACGGCTCTGCTACGCGTTTATGGCGCAAGCCCGGAACTCGAAAATTCGGAAAATAACCAGCAAGCGCAGGGCCTTAACAGCTCGTCACCAACGGAATCGACGCGACTGGAGTCCGCAGGCTATTTTTTCATCGATTTTTATTCGAAACTGTATGCGAAAGTATGTTCGAAACATTTTGGAAATTTGACATGGAAAATAACGCATGAAAAACAAGGGGATGCGCACGAAGAGCCTGACGTGGCATGGCGATTGCATCGAACCACCCTGAAAATTCACGACGAAAGAAATATGAAAAGGGGTTCCGCATGCACAGCTTCAGAAACAGTCTCAAAGTCGGCCTGACCGGCCTCGCGTTCGCACTGCTCGCATCAATGACACAGGCCGCGGAAGGCACGCCTGTGAAGATGGTGCCGGATGCCGATGTGGCCAGGCTTCCGGGTATCGCCTTCAGTCAGAAGCTGGCCGACAGCCTGCCCGCTGCGATCAGGGACAGGAAAGTCATCAAGGTTGCGACGGACCTGACGCCACCAATCAGCTTCCAGGACGAGGCCGGAAAACTCATCGGCATCGATGCAGACATTGCTGCAGCCCTCGGAGTCATTCTCGGCGTCGATGTGCAAATGACCAATGTCGGCGCCGGTGCGGCCATCGTTCCGGCTGTGCTTTCCAGGCGTTTCGACATGACGCTCTCCGGTATCAATGATGACGTGGAACTGGAAAAACAGGTCGACGTGATCGACTACATGTATGATGCAACGACCATTATGACGATCAAGGGTAATCCGCTCGGTATCAGGAGCATGGAAGACCTCTGCGGCAAGAAGGTTGCGGTGCCTGTCGGCACCTTCCAGAACAGGCTGGTCGTTGCCGCATCGTCAAAGTGCACGACGGCACCTGTCGATATCATGTCTATCCCGAAAATGCCTGACGTCCTGCAAGCCGTGCGCACGGGCCGCGCCGACGCAACCGTCAACGGCTACGCGACGAGCGTCTACACGACCGAAAAGCAGACCGGCAAGGGCGTTGGCCTGCAGGCGCTTCCGGATGTCCGCCTCGCCGTCGGTTACCTCGGCATGCTGGTCTCCAAGGATAACCCGGAACTGCGCGATGCTGTTATCGCCTCATTGCAACACATGGTCGATAGCGGCGCCTATCAGGCGATCATGGAAAAATGGGGCCTTGGCCCGCTCGCCGTAAAGACCGTCAGGTTCAACGACGCTGCCTCGATGCCGGTGGACTGAGCCATGTCACTGTTTGCTCAACCCGCCAGCATGGCCATCGCACCTCCGCTCGGCAAGCCGATACGGTGGGGGCAGATTACGACCGGTACCTGCGCGATCCTCGCGCTTGTTCTGGTCATCACGATTATCGCCAGAAACCAGAGCGTCCAGTGGGGAGAAATCCCCCGCTACATGATCGATCCGGTCATCCTCGGCGGTGTTATCCTGACTTTGGAACTGACCGCCGGCGCCATGGTCTTCGGCATCGCCTTCGGCTGCATCGTCGCCATTATGGCAACCAGCCAGAACATCGTCCTGAAGGCGATCGCAGTCGCCTTCGTCTGGTGGTTCCGCGGCGTGCCGCTGATCGTCCAGATCTTCTTCTGGTTCAACATTGCCCTCTTCATTCCGGAAGTCGGGATAGGCTCTTGGTCCATCTCCATCAACGAACTCGTCACGCCGGCGCTCGCAGGGTTTCTGGCGCTCGGGCTGCATGAGGCGGCCAATATGAGCGAAATCATCCGTAGCGGTCTCACCGCCGTCGATCGCGGCCAGCGGGAAGCCGCCTCCTCGCTGGGCTTACGTCCCCTCCAGACATTGCGCACGGTGGTCCTGCCACAGGCCATCCGGCTGATCGTGCCGCCGACAGGCAACCAGGCGATCGGTATGCTGAAGGCAAGCGCCATCGTCTCCGTTATCGGCATGCAGGACCTGCTGACCCAGGCGCAGGCAATCTATGCCCGCAACTTCCTTGTCATCGAAATGCTCTGCGTCGCCTCCCTCTGGTATCTCATTATCACCACTATCGCTTCACTCGCACAGCATTTCCTTGAAGAACGTCTTGCGCCCAGAGGCCGCGATACAGGCGCGCAGAAGGACAGTCCGCGACGCGCCTGACGCCTCCCCATCCATCCACCAACCAAAACGGAAACGCCTTTGCAGCGCATCCGATCAGGAAACATTAAGGAGCAGATCATGAGACTGGGTATAGACGGACAGAAATTGCCGGAAGCCAGGAAACGCGGCCCGCTGAAAAGTCTCGACCACGTCAGGGAACTCGGCCTCGCCGGCATTTTTTTCAGCACCGTTCTCGATATGAGCGAGACACTCGATACCGGCGAACTGGCTGACATTCGCGCCAGGGCGGATGAACTCGGGCTTTATCTCGAAGCGGGTGTTGGCAAGATCAATCCCTATTGCAGCGCCGAAGCCCCGGAATTCCGTGCCATCGGTGATGGCGACGTCATCCTGGGCTTTACCCGGATGATCGAGGCAAGTGCTGCGATCGATTGCCGCGAGCTCTGGGTGTCGCCCGGCAACTTCAAGTCCGAATATCGTGGCCGCCTCGCCAACGATCGTTTCCGCACCGACGTCACCTGGGATGAGCAACTGCTTGCAACGGAAAAGGTGCTGATGAAACTGGCCCCTGTTGCCCGCGCCAACGGCGTTCATCTCAACATGGAAACCCATGACGAGATCACCTCCTTCGAAATCCTGCGGCTGATCGAAAAAGTCGGTGAGGACTGCATGGGCGTCGTCTTCGACACCGCCAACGGCCTGCAGCGCGGCGAACATCCTGTTTATGCAGCAAAGCGTGTAGCCCCTTACGTTCGCCAGACCCATATCAAGGACGCCTATGTCGCCCGCGCGACCGGTGGCCTCGACTTCCAGACCCGCCCCGTCGGTCGCGGCATCGTGGATTTCGCGACGATCATCCCGATACTCGCCAAGGCCAATCCTGAGCTGAACCTTTCTCTGGAGGTGGCGGCGTCCGTCGAGGACAAGCCGCGCAAGGCCAACCCCCGCCAGTGCATCGAGATCGACGATCCGGCCTGGCGCGCCGGCCATCCGGATCTGAATGCGGAGGAACTGGAAGCCTATCTTTCCATGGTCAGCATCTTCGAAAAGCGCGTCTCTTCCGGGGAGATTCCGGACTGGGAAGCCTATGAGGCAAGCCATTACGGTTATCCGGCCTATAAGGAGCAGGCCTATGGCTTCGATGAGGCCGTGACCTTCATAAAGACTTCCGCACACCACATTGAAACCATATGCAAGGACAACGGAATTTCGCTGTTTACTCCGGTTGTGAAACGACGGGCGGCCTGAGCAAGCGCGGGCGGGATCGGCAAGAAACAGGCCGGTCTCGCCTTCAAATATGCGTCAAAGCTTGGCTTCCTGTCCGGAAGAGCATATACGCAGCAATATTATCACGAAGAAAATTATATTGCCATTCTGGAGCAGCAGATGAAAAGGGCACGCCGTCAACTCCCCAAGGCCGCACCTAAAGCCAGCAACTTCGTCGAAGTGGTCGAGAACGTCAATGATGACGTGTCCGAGCGCATCCGCACCACACTCGCCAATGCTATTGGCGAAGGCGCGCTGAAGCCTGGCACCAAGATACTCGAGGACGCGATAGCCGACCACTTCGGCGTCAGTCGCACCGTCGTGCGTGGTGCTCTCGGCGTGCTTGAGAGCGACCATCTGCTGGAGCGAAAGAAGAACCGCGGGACCTTCGTCGCAGAGCCCGGTATAGAGGAGGCCCGCGCCCTGTTCGAGTCCCGCCGCAAGCTGGAACATGCGATCCTCGAACTCGTCATGGAGCGCGCTTCGGCCGAACAGCTCGATGCCCTCAAGAACCTGACGGATGAGGAAGAGCAGATCCATCATCACGGCGACGAGAAGTCGAAGACCACGCTGGCTGGCAAGTTCCATATCGTGCTCGCCGATCTCGGCGGCAATGCAGTGCTCACAGAGGTGCTGACCAAGATCGTCGCACGCCTCTCGCTTGTCATGGCACTCTACGGGGAAGAGAAGCGCGACGATTGCGGTGCGGACCACCACCGCCTGATCGTGTCGGCGCTCAAGGCAAAGGATTTGGCAAAGGCACAAGCCCTGATGGACCATCACCTCGCCGACATCGAGGGCCGTGTGCGCCTGACCGAGGGACAGGGTGACCGGCATACATTTATGGCAGTGCTCGAGAATTTTTCCTGAGACGTCATCCGGAAACCATGTGCACTGAGGTTTCTGGCATCACACAAGCAAGCCGCCCCGGGGCCAGACTTCGGTAACGGGCCGTTCCAGTCGAGCATAAGGTAACGACCGCCGCAGCGCAGTCATGCTGCCAGTGCGGTAGTCAATTCCTATGGATTCCCTGTCGCCGATACCTTGCCCGCTTCGCCCTTCATTTGAGGTCGCCCCGGGTTCATGCTTCCGGGATTTCTGTAGCCTGGGCGATGGCCGTGACGACGTTGATGGCCTTTCAGTTACCCCGGTCAGTCAGAGACAAATCGGCAATCACAGCTGCCGCCCTGCCGGCTCCTCTGTTTTCGGTTGAAGCAGTCATCCTCGCAGCGGGTTTGCGCAAGGTTCACGCCGGCAGACGGGCGCTCGCAAACTGCACACGAACGGCCCTGCGGCGCGAAAGCGGTTTCGGAGCCTGCGCGACCGCGTGCGGTCATTTTCCCGACGTGATGCATCGCCCGAGACGATCTTATCCGCCGCGGGCGTGGGACACCAGCAAGGGCACAACTTCACGCTCAAGCCGCTCGACAGACCAGCTGTGCACAGGAGCGGATACGACGATGGCGCCTGCCGGACGACCGTTTGGTCCTGGTACCGCGGCGGCAACATTCACCTCGTCGCGGATCGACTGGCGATCCGTGAAAGCCACACCTCGAACGCTCGCTTCCAGAATCTCCTTCCGGATTTCGTCCTTGTTCGTAACGGTAAAGGGCGTACCGGGCTGGATGGGGCTTTCCGAAAGAACTCCGTCAATCTCTTCCGGTGGCAGCCATGACAGGATCGCCCGACCACCGGAGGATGATACGGCCGGAAGGCGTCTGCCGGGATAGGCGGTTCTGAAAGCCGGTTGCGGTCGGCTTTGAACATGCAGCAGGTGGATGATTTCCGTGCCGTCCAGGATGCAGAAGGAACAACGCAGCCCGCATTCCTCCCGTAGCCTGATAAGCCGAGGCCATACCGACCGGAGCAACGCGTTTCCCATCTGGAAACGATAAAGAAGATCAAGCGCCCGTTCGGAGACATGGAAAGCGCGTTTGGGCTGGTCCTTCTTCAAATAGCCCAGGCCTGTCAGCGTATCTGTAATTCGCTGGACGGTCGGTACCGGAAAGCCGGTTTGCTGTGAAAGTTGCGTCAGGGTGAGCAGCGGCGTTTGCGGATGGAAAAACTGCAACAGATGCAAGCTTTTGGAAACTGCGGTCACCGCGAGCGGATCGTTCTCGTCGTCGACCAGTGGCCACAACGTGCGCGGGTTTGGCTCGAGATTGGCCGGGCGTACCGCCCGTGTCACCATCAACTCCCCCATGCGTGAGACTGTCTCGCAAAGTTGCCCGGTTACCGTGCCTGTCGCCTCCCTGTTCGCAAGACCGGAAAGTGAGACCGCAGCGACCGGCTGGCCGGATGCGTCGCGGAAAGCGGTCGCAATGACATGGCGGGATCCGCCTTCGCCGGTACTGTCAAAGGAAAACCCCACGCTGCGCTCAGAGGCTATGCGCTTGCGCAACGATTCCGCGTCGCCTGTCCATGTTGCCAGAAATGTATCGAGTGTTGCCTCATCCATAAGAGACAAAAGCGCCCGGCCCGGTGCGGTCTCCGGAAGTGCGAGGCGGCTGCCGACCGGGGCAAGTGCCAGGGATGCGGCAGGTGACGGGACCCGGGCCAGCGTCACCGCGGTTTTCCCGTCAAGGAGCCACAGATCGGTACTGAGGCCGGTGCGTGCATTCAATTCCACAACCAGCGGCATCACAAGATCAATCAACTGGTTGCTGTAAAGATAGACATGAGCGGGATAACACGCCCGGTGCCCGAGAGAAAGGACACCGCTCAGTGCGTCGCGTTCGAGCCAGCGGGATTTAACAAGCGTATGTACCAGACGCTGGGCGCTGGAGCGGTTCATAGCGCCTCGCCTGGCAACATCGGCAATTCTCAGTTCAGGCGTATCCGGCCCGAACATCTCAAGCACGGCAAATGCCTTTTCCAGCGCGGCAATGCGGGCCCGGTGATCGGCTGCCTCTGAAGGTGCGGTAAAATTCATTTTGCGACGCAGCAAGATCGTTGACAAGGCTTTCAACGACCCTATAATCGATAGTCGAGAATAGCAATCGCATCGCGGTAAAATAATCCTAAGGGGAACGCCTTGCACAACATGCTTCATTCGGAATGACGTCATAGTCAGCTATGCCCACATGCCCTCCATGTGACGGCAGGGCTGTACCTGGCCGGCCTGTCCCGTTGCGGTTTACCTGCCGCAGCTGTGGAAGGTATGGCGATTGTATGTTTCGCCGTACTTTTGCGGCGGCACACGTGCCCTCCGCCGCGCAAACTTTCAGGTGATCGCGGCGACATTATCAGAAACGGTCCGGACAAGACGGGTGCCGTGCGCTTGCGTGCGGGCCACCGCACGCGCCTTCCGGTCGCCACCTGCCAACCAGAAAAGGGAACAGCGAAATCATGCAAGCTCCGTTGACCAGAAAAGCAAACCGGGCAAAAAGCCGGCTCGTTGCAGCAATCATTGCCCTTTCAGCCTGTGTTGCGGGCTTTGCAGCGAATGCATCAGCCACAACAATGATGGCCGTACCGCATTCGGGCTTGCGTATTCTCGATCCGATCATCACCACCGCTCACATCGTGCGCAATCATGGCTACATGATCTATGACACGCTGCTGGCGCTTGATGCCGATTTCAAGCCCCAGCCCCAGATGGCTGACTACACCGTTTCGGATGACAAGCTGTCCTATACATTCACGCTGCGCGACGGTCTGAAATGGCATGACGGCACGCCTGTGACAGCGGAAGACTGCATAACCTCGCTTCAGCGCTGGGGCAAGCGGGACACCTCCGGTCAGATCCTCTTCGACAAGACCGAAAGCCTGACGGCCACGGATGACAAGACATTTGTTTTCAAGCTGAAAGAACCCTTCGGCTTTTTGCCTGAAGTTCTGGCCAAACCCTCTTCGGTTGTACCGTTCATGATGCCGAAGCGCATTGCCGCTACCCCGGCTGATACCGCTATTACCGAATTCATCGGTTCCGGGCCCTTCAGGTTCGTCACGGCTGAGTACCAGCCGGGCGTCAAGTCGGTCTATGAAAAATTTGCCGATTACGTGCCGCGCAGTGAGCCTGCCAGCTGGCTGGCTGGCGGCAAGGTGGTCAAGGTCGACCGTGTGGAGTGGCTGAGCATGCCCGATGCCCAGACGGCAATCAATGCTATCCAGTCCGGGGAGATCGACTATATCGAAGCTCCGCCAGTTGATCTTCTGCCGCTTGTCGAGAGCAATGACGAACTGACCGTCAAGACGCTTAACACGCTTGGCTCGCAGACCATGGGACGCATGAATTTCCTGTACCCGCCATTTGATAACAAGAAGGTCCGCCAGGCCGCTCTTAAAGCGATGAACCAGAAGGATGTTCTCGACGCGCTGATCGGCAATCCGGACTACTACACCATTTGCGGCTCCGTCTTCGGCTGCGGTACGCCCCTTGAAGCACTGGCCGGTTCGGAAACCCTGACCGGCGCGGGCGACATGGAAAGCGCCAGGGCACTCCTCAAGGAGGCCGGGTACGACGGAACCCCGGTTGTCATCCTTCAGCCTACCGACGTCGTGACCGTTAAAGCCCAGCCGGTCGTGGCCGCGGCTGCACTGAGGGCTGCGGGCTTCAACGTCGAACTTCAGCCCATGGACTGGCAGACGCTCGTCACTCGTCGCGCCTCGCAGAAGCCGGTGGCCGAGGGTGGCTGGAACATGTTCTTCACCAACTGGATTGTGCCGGAAATCATGACGCCGCTTAACAACCCGATGTTGAACGGTCGCGGCGCCAAGGGGTTTTTTGGCTGGCAGACAGACGAGAAGCTGGAAGCGTTGCGCGCCAAATACATCGCCGCAGCGACACCAGGCGAGCAGAAGACTGCAGCCGCCGAGCTCCAGGCCCACGCCATGGACGAGGTCAGCTACATCCCGCTTGGCCAGTACAAGAACCCCTCCGTGTGGCGCAACCAGCTCTCCGGGTTCCTGGAATCACCGGTTCCCGTGTTCTGGAACATCGAGAAAACAGAAGACTGAGCCCCGTGGAGGAACATGGCGGCATCCTGCAGATGCCGCTTCCCTGCCTGCCCAACCGACGTGAGGATGCTTATGCTCGCCTATACGTTCCGCCGAATTCTGGCCTCCGTTCCGGTGATGATCACGGTTGCCGTTTTCGTTTTCCTCCTGCTGCGTCTGACGCCCGGCGATCCGGCCGCCATCATCGCCGGCGACATGGCCACGCCCGAGCAGCTTGAGAAAATTCGCGCCGCCCTCGGCCTCGACAAACCGATCGTCGTGCAGTTCCTCTCGTGGTTCTGGCTGCTTCTCCAGGGTGACCTTGGCGTGTCGCTGATTTCCAATACACCGGTTACCGCGATGATCGGCAAGCACATCGAACCGACTGTGAGCCTCGCACTCGTCACGATCGTCCTGTCGGTGCTGATCGCCGTTCCACTCGGGGTCATTGCTGCGTGGCGCCACGGCACATGGATCGATTATGCCGTCATGACGATTTCGGTCGTCGGCTTCTCCGTCCCGGTTTTCGTGATCGGCTATATCCTCATCCAGGTCTTCGCCATCGATCTCAAATGGTTTCCGGTGCAGGGCTTCCGGAGCATCACGAAGGGCGTCGGTCCTTTTGCGGAACGTGCCATTCTGCCCGCCCTCACACTTGCTTCCATTTATATCGCGCTGATCGCCCGCATGACGCGCGCCTCCGTGCTCGAAGTACTGGGCGAGGATTATGTGCGAACCGCCCGCGCCAAAGGGCTGAAGGAAAACACCGTCCTGTTCCGCCACGCGCTGCGCAATGCCGCAGTTCCTGTGCTGACCATAATCGGGACCGGTTTTGCATTGCTTGTTTCCGGTGTGGTGGTGACGGAAAGCGTATTCAACATTCCCGGTATTGGCCGGCTCACTGTCGATGCCATTCTTGCCCGCGATTACCCCGTCATTCAGGGCATGATCCTGCTGACAAGCGGTATCTATGTGCTGGTCAATCTCGTCATCGACCTCTCCTACTCCTTCTTCGATCCGAGGATACGGTACTGATGGCCAATTCCACGCTTTTTGGCGCCGCCATGCGGCTGCCCGTCTTCGCCAGCAGAAAAAAACGCGGACAAGTTATCGCCGTTCCGGCCATCGCGCTTGCCATCCTCATCCTGATCATTCTCGTGGCCGTTCTCGCGCCATGGCTTGCTCCGCACGACCCCGTGGCCATGACGCCCTCCGCCCGCCTCAAGCCCGCGGGCGAGATCTACCCGCTCGGTTCCGATGCCTACGGACGGGATCTGCTGTCACGTGTCCTGTACGGGGCTCGCATCTCCCTTTTTATTGGTATCGGAGCGACTGTCATCTCGGTGGCTGTCGGACTTGGGGTCGGCCTGCTCTCCGGCTTCTTCCGGCTCCTCGATGCCGTGGTCATGCGCATCATGGACGCACTGATGGCAATTCCGAGCCTGCTGCTCGCCATCGCCGTGGTTTCGCTGACCGGGGCTAATATCTGGACCGTGATGTTCGCCATTACCGTCCCGGAAATTCCTCGCGTCGTGCGTCTCGTTCGCTCGGTCGTGCTGACTGCGCGCGAAGAGCCCTACGTCGAAGCCGCGATCGCTGCCGGCTCCGGCCTGCCGAAAATCCTCTGGCGGCATCTGATGCCGAATACCCTGGCACCACTCATCGTGCAGGCCACCTATGTCTGCGCCTCGGCCATTCTTACAGAAGCGATCCTGTCTTTCCTAGGGGCGGGTGTCTCCACCGAAATCCCGACCTGGGGAAATATCATGGCCGAGGGACGTGCCTATTTCCAGATCAATCCGCAATTGATCTTCTGGCCAGGCCTGGTGCTCTCGCTCTGCATTCTCTCCATCAACCTTCTCGGCGATACAGCGCGCGATCTGCTTGATCCGCGCATGAAAAAAAGGGAGGCCACGAAATGACGGCTGTTGCGTTCGATCCCGCTACCGCGTCCGAAGTATTGCGCGTCGATGACCTCGTCGTCCGCCTGAGTGGAGACGACGACAGCGCCCCGGTCCTCAACGGCATTTCAGTCACCATTCGCGCCGGCGAAACAGTTTGCCTCGTGGGAGAGAGCGGTTCAGGCAAATCGGTGACCTCGCTCGCTACAATGGGGCTCCTGCCGCGAAATTCACTTGAACCTGTGAGCGGCGCGATCCTGTTCGAAGGTGAGGACCTGCTCAAGGCCGACGCGGGTCGCATGCGGGCACTGCGCTCGAAAAGCATTGCCATGATCTTTCAGGAACCGATGACAGCACTCAATCCGGTGCTGACGGTTGGCCGGCAGATTTGCGAGGTGCTTCAGGAGCACACGACGCTTTCAGCCAGGGAACAGAAGATGGCCGTTCTTGACATGATGCGGGAAGTGCATCTGCCTGATGTCGAGCGCATCTTCGCAGCGTATCCCCACCAGCTCTCGGGCGGTCAGCGCCAGCGTATCATGATCGCCATGGCACTGATCCTGAAACCCAAACTGCTGATCGCCGACGAGCCGACCACTGCACTTGATGTGACGACCCAGAAGCAGATCCTCAAGCTCATCAATGAACTTCAGGAAAAGCAGGGCACCGCCGTTCTCTTTATCACCCACGACATGGGGGTAGTGGCGGAGATTGCTGACACCGTCTATGTCATGAACCGTGGCAACCTGGTCGAGAATGGTCCCGTCGACAGGATTTTGAGCGCGCCGGAAATGGACTATACCCGCGCTCTTCTTTCCTCCGTGCCAAGCCTTGTACCACGCGCGCCGCGCCCGGCTGTTTCGGAGGAGGTGGTGCTCTCCGCCTCGGAACTTGAGAAGGTGTATGGCAAGAAAGGCTTTTTCGGCAAAACCCCGGCCGGAACAAAGGCAGCGACGGATGTATCCTTCACACTGAAGAAGGGCCGTACGCTCGGTATCGTCGGTGAAAGCGGCTCGGGCAAGTCGACCGTCGCCCGCTGCATCATGCGGCTGATCGACCCCACCTCCGGCTCGATCCGCATTTCCGGACAGGAAATTGCCGATTTCTCCCGCCGTACCCTGCAGCCGTATCGCCGGCATATCCAGATGGTGTTCCAGGATCCTTATCGCTCACTCAACCCGCGCATCACGGTGGGGGAAAGTATTACCGAAGGGCCAATAAATTACGGTACGCCCAAGGCGGAGGCCCTGACGCGGGCGCGCGAACTTCTCGCAATTGTCGGTCTGCCCCCGGATGCGGTGAGCCGCTATCCTCACCAGTTCTCAGGCGGCCAGCGCCAGCGCATCGCGATCGCCCGTGCCGTGGCCATGAACCCCAAGGTTCTCGTGGCCGACGAGGCAGTGTCAGCACTCGACGTTTCGGTTCAGGCACAGGTACTCGACCTCCTTGCGGGCTTGCAGGAAAGGCTCGGTATTTCCATCCTGTTCATCACCCATGATCTGCGCGTTGCCGCCCAGATATGTGACGACGTGATCGTGATGCAGAAAGGCCGCATTGTGGAATATGCCAGCGGCTACGAGGTGCTGACCAATCCGGTTCATGCATACACCCGTCAGCTTATCGATGCCGCCCCGGGGCGACATTGGGATTTCGCCAATTTCCGGCCACTCGCCCCCGAAGCTGCATAATTGCCAGGAGAATGATTGATGATATCCCGGCGTGTCGCCTTTGCCGGTTTCATTCATGAGACCAATACGTTTGCCCCCACCAAAGCCACTTATGATGCCTTTCTGAAGGGGTCCGGCCATCTGCCGCTCTGCCGTGGAGGGGAGATGATCGCTCTCGTCAGGGGTGCCAATACCGGTATCGAGGGCGCGCTCGATTATGCCCGGCAGGCAAATTGGGAGGTGGTTCCGGTACTGCGGGCCAGCGCCGTTCCCTCTGCCCATGTTACAGAGGATGCGTTTGAGCGTATTGCCGGTGAGATCGTTGCGGGCATCGTGGCAGCGCTGCCCCTCGACGGCATCTATCTCGATCTTCATGGGGCCATGGTCTGTGAACATCTGGACGATGGTGAGGGCGAACTTCTCGCCCGCATCAAAAGCGCCGTCGGCAACGACATACCTGTCGCTGTCAGTCTCGATCTGCACGGTAACATAACCCGGCAATCAGTGCGCGACGCCGACGTCATGATCGGCTACCGCACCTATCCGCATGTGGATATGGCCCTGACCGGCAAACGGGCCGCAGGTTTGCTTGACCGTCTGATGGACGGTGAGCGTTTTGCGAAATCCTATCGCCAGATCGACTACCTGATCCCGATATCGTGGCAATGTACGGAGATGGAGCCGGCGCAATCCATCTACGCCCGGCTTGCGGGACTGGAGGAAGAGCAAACAATTGTCTCGCTCTCCTTCTTTCCCGGCTTCCCGGCTGCCGATTTCAACGATTGCGGCGCGACTGTTCTCTCCTATGGAACGACGCAGGAAGCAGCAGACCTTGCCGCCGATGAACTGAAGGCCCTGATCGATGTCAGTGAGCCCGCCTTTGCCGGTCGCGTCTATAGTGCCGATGAGGGCGTGAAGGAGGCAATACGTCTTGCCGCAACCGCTGCAAAGCCCGTTGTGCTTGCGGATACGCAGGACAATCCCGGGGCCGGTGGTGATTCCGATACGACCGGAATGTTGCGGGCTCTTATCGACAACGGTGCACAGAACGCGGCGCTTGGTTTGCTCTACGACCCTGAGGCTGCGCTGGCAGCACAGGCAGCGGGCGTCGGCGCAACGATCCGCATCGCCCTCGGTGGAAAATCCGGCATCCCCGGTGATGAGCCGCTTGAGGCCGAATTCGTGGTTGAAGCGTTGTCCGACGGATTGACGCGCGTCAACGGTCCCTACTACGGCGACACCCTGATGCGGTTGGGACCTTCGGCGTGCCTCAGGATCGGTGGCGTTCGAGTAGCCGTTGCCTCGCACAAGGTGCAGATGGCTGACCGCGGCCTGTTCCGTTATCTCGGCATCGAGCCGGAAACGTCGAGCATTCTCGTCAACAAGAGCTCGGTGCATTTCCGCGCAGATTTCGAACCGTTTGCCGAGACAATTCTTGTTTGTGCCGCACCCGGTCCAATGGCCGTGGATCCGGCGGCCCTCCCGTGGAGGAGGCTTCGCCCGGGCATCCGTCTTTCCCCCCTCTCTACCGCCCTCTCCTGATCCGTCGCTTTTTTGATCTCAAGGATATCAGCAATGCCCGTTATCGAGAAAATTGCCTCCTGGCATGATGAAATGACCGCCCTTCGCCGTGACATCCACGCTCATCCGGAAATCGGTTTCGAGGAGATACGCACTTCCGGCATCGTTGCCGAGAAGCTTGCGAGCTACGGCGTCGAGGTGCATCGCGGCATCGGCAAGACCGGTGTTGTCGGCGTTCTCAAGGGGGCGAAGGGGAGCGGGCGTACCATCGGCCTGCGGGCCGACATGGACGCGCTGCCGATGGAGGAGCGCACCAACCTGCCTTACGCTTCGAAAATCGCGAACCGCTTCCACGGCTGCGGCCACGACGGTCACACGACCATGTTACTTGGTGCGGCACGTTACCTTGCCGAAACCCGCAATTTTGCCGGCACGGCCGTATTCATCTTTCAGCCAGGCGAAGAAGGCTGCGGTGGAGCCCGTGCCATGCTGGCAGACGGCCTGTTTGAACGTTTCCCCTGTGATGAACTCTACGGGTTGCACAATATGCCTAATGAGGAGCCAAACAAGATCGGAATCAAACCGGGCACCGCCATGGCCGGCGCGGATTTCTTCGATTTCCACATCAAGGGACGCGGCAGCCACGGTGCGCGGCCCGAAGGGTCCAAAGATCCTGTGATTGTCGCAACTCATCTGGTCTCGGCCCTGCAATCGATCGTGTCGCGTAACATTTCTCCACTTCGGTCGGCCGTGCTGTCGGTCACGCAGATTCATGCCGGTTCCGCATATAATGTTGTTCCGGAAGAAGCGACGGTCTCCGGCACGGTGCGTTATCTCGACCGCGAGGTGAATGAACAGATCCGTGAGCGTATGCGCACCATCGCAGCCGGCCTTGCCGCGTCTTTCGATGTCGAGATTGTAACGGACATTCGCAATGTCTTCGACGTCCTCATCAATACGGAAGAACTCGTAGAGGGGTTCGCTGATGCCGCCCGCGACATAGTGGGTGCAGACCTTGTCTATACAAAGGACGAACCCGTCATGGGCAGCGAGGACTTTGCCGATATGCTCTACAAGGTACCTGGCGTCTACTGCACGGTTGGCCATGCCGGATCGGTGCAGTTGCACAATCCGGGCTTTGTTCTGGATGACAACATTCTGCCGGTTGGTGCGAGCCTTCTGGCGCGTGTCGTCGAAAAACGTCTGGCCGCCTGACGCCCCCTGCCCTGCCACGAGATCGGGATTGCTTCCTGAGCGTTGGACGTCCCCACGAAACGAGACCCCGTACCATGGATTTCACCCGACTTCCCTTTGAAACGGACGCAATGCTGAAGCGTCTGAAGCCCTGGATAGAATGCGAAAGCCCGACTTTCGATGCTGGAGCCGTGGATCGCATGATGGATCTTGCTGCCACTGATTTCGCAACGATTGGTGCCACAATAGAACGAATCCCCGGCCGTTTGGGGCTTGGCGGCAGCCTGCGTGCACGTTTTGGCGATACCCGCGACACGCCTGGAATTCTCGTCTCCGGTCATCTTGATACGGTTCACCAGGTTGGCACGCTCAAGGCACTCCCCTTTCGTATCGATGACGGACGTGCCTATGGCCCGGGTATCCTCGACATGAAGGGCGGAAATTTTCTGGTATTCGAAGCAATGAGGCAGCTTCTGCACACGGGCATCGGCACCCGCCTTCCCGTTACTGTCCTGCTGACCCCCGACGAAGAGATCGGCACACCCTCGACGCGGGATCTGATCGAGGCAGAGGCCCGGCGTAACAAATACGTCCTGGTTCCCGAACCCGCCCGTGAGGAGAACGGGGTGGTCACCGGTCGCTATGCCATTGCCCGTTACAATCTGGTGGCGCGTGGCAGACCCTCGCATGCCGGCGTATCGCCGAAATCCGGCCGGTCCGCAATTCGCGAAATGGCCCGCAAGGTGATTGAAATAGATGCAATGAGCGATGACGACTGCACGTTTTCCGTCGGCGTCATTCATGGCGGGCAATGGGTCAATTGTGTCTCTTCGCTGTGCACGGCCGAAGCATTGTCCATGGCGAAAACCGATGACGATCTCGCCTCCGGGGTCGCCCGAATGCTCAATCTGTCAGGGATCGAAAACGAGGTGGAGTTCTCGGTCACCTGCGGCGTCACCAGACCGGTCTGGCCACCGGCCCGACCTGAAACCATGGCGCTTTATGAAAAGGCGCGCATGCTTGCCGACAGTCTTGGCGTTTGCCTTCCCCACGGCAGTTCAGGCGGCGGTTCCGACGGCAATTTTACGGGCGCGCTTGGCATTGCCACGCTTTGTGGTCTGGGACTGCGTGGCGCAGGTTATCACACTCTCGAAGAGCACATCGAAATTGACAGCCTGGTCGATCGCGGCAGGCTGATGGCCGGCCTTCTGGCGATGCTGGATTGAGGATAGATCGATGACAGGCGACATCACCCGGCTTTCCGCAGCCGCGCTTTCCAGGGCAATCCACTCGCGGCAGGTTTCCTGCCTTTCCGTAATGGAAGCCTACCTCGATCGCATCGATACTCTCAATCCGGTCGTCAATGCGATCATCTTTCGTCGATCAAGCACAGAGTTGCTGGACGAAGCGCGCGCCTGTGACCGGGAACTTGGGGAGGGGCGCTCGCGGGGCTGGATGCACGGGTTCCCTCAAGCGATAAAAGATCTCTCCGAAGTTCAGGGCCTGCCATGTTCCTGGGGGTCCCCGCTCTTTGATAATTTCGTTTCCAGTGCAGACAGTCTCCATGTGGAACGCGTCCGCGCCGCCGGCGCGATTTTCATCGGCAAGACCAACACGCCCGAATTTGGCCTCGGGTCCCACACGTCCAACCCCGTCCATGGCCCAACCCGAAATCCCTACGACACGACCAGAAGCGCCGGCGGTTCTTCGGGTGGTGCGGCGGCGGCGCTCGCCTGCCGAATGCTGCCGGTCGCGGATGGCTCTGACATGATGGGCTCGCTGCGCAATCCTGCCACCTTCAACAACGTAATCGGCTTCCGGCCGAGCTTCGGCAGAGTACCAGGCGCAAAAGGGAACGAGCTTTTTCTCGGCCAGCTTGCCACTTCTGGCCCCATGGGCAAGACGGTGGAGGATGCCGCTCTGCTTCTCGCAACGCAGGCGGGTTATGACCGGCGCGACCCTCTGTCCCTGGCGGACGAAAGCCTCGCAGTCCGCAGTCCTGCAACAACCCAGGGAATGAAAGTCGCCTGGTTCGGTGATTTCGGCGGATATCTTCCCTTTGAAGCCGGCGTTCTGGATGTCGATCGCAAGGCTCTTGCCGTTCTGGCGAACATGGGTTGCGATATCGATGAACTCGTGCCGGATTTTGAACTGCCGAAGCTGTGGGAAGCGTGGATGATATTGCGCAGCTTCAACGTGACCCACGGTCTGCGCACCTTCTATGACCAGGCAGAAACGAGGTCGCTTCTTAATCGGCAACAGATGTTTGAATTCGACATCGCGCTTTCGTGCAGTGCCACCGATATCTTCAATGCGTCCGTCGTCCGGACAGCCTGGTACCAGTATCTCTGCAGATTGTTTGAACGGTATGATTTCATTTTGATGCCGAGTGCACAGGTATTCCCTTTCGATATCGACATCTCCTGGCCGACCGAAATCGACGGCAAATCCATGGACACCTATCATCGCTGGATGGAGGTGGTGATCGGTCCCACGCTGGCTGGACTTCCCGTGGCGGCCGTTCCTGCGGGTTTCGGGGTGAATGGCCTGCCGACCGGTATACAGTTGGTGGGACCGCCACGCCGTGACCGGGAAACGCTGGAGTTTGCGCTGGCGTATGAGCAGTCAGCTGAAATCCGGACAGGCGATGCAGTCGTCTGAAGCCCGGCGCTCTCAGGCCGTCTTTTGAAACGTGAGCCGTTCCGAAGAACCTGGCGAAACACCAGATCCAGGCTTCGATTATTTTTGTCGCGGTGAGACGGGAAGCTCAAAATCAAGGCGGCGGCAGCCGCGTAACGGCGCCCGGGAAAGCTGCAGGCCGTTTCTTCGACTTTCTATTCCCGGAAATGGAGTTTGAAGGCGTTGATAAATGCAAGACTGCCGTGGCGGTCGTTGCTCGCCTGACGCCGGGCGTTGGCGGCTTTCGGGTGCACAGCGTGATCGACATCGGTTTGAGTGTCGGCAAGTACGCGGCAAAACGACGGACGGAGGTTGGAAACCGCAGCCACTTGCCGGGATACAGCCGCTCCATTCGGGCTCGACATAATCGGTACAGCAGCAATTGATTGGAACTTGTCCGTCTCCCACTCACGCACACGACATGCGTCTCGCTCACATGATATCGCCGGATCAAGCCCGCGGCGGGCGGCTTGAACCGGCGATAATGCCGGTTATCACACCGGCAATGGAAGGGCGTTGATCAACACCAGACTCGCAAATGGCAGGGCAGAAATTTCGTCGCAACGGACATGACGACCGAACCTGTCACCCCATCGCTGACGGAACCGTCCCAATGTCGCTGCTCCCTTTCCCGCTGCTGTCTCAGTTCCCCGCTTGCTGTTCGAGGGCCTCGCGAACTTCTGCGATTTTCCCTGTGTCTGTTCCGGCGCCCAGAATACTCTTCGCCTCCGCAAGCTCCTGGCTGGTCACTGGCCTGTTGGCCAACTGTTCCAGAGCCGAAAGGAGGGCGTCCTCGCTAAGCGCGGGATCCATAGGCACTGCCGTTACCCCATGCTGAATTTCGAATTCAGCATACGCCTTCACATAAGCTGCAAGCGCTGCCATCTTGGGATCATTGGAGTTCAGATATGCATGAAAATTTCTCTTCATCGAATTAAGGCTGCCAGTGCCCGACTTTGCGCTTTGCGTTTTCGAATTCTCGCCGTGTGTTTTCGAGGGCTTGTCTGAATGGTGCGATTTCAACGATGCCGAAGAGCCCTTGTTCGCCGATGAGCTGGAGGAAGCCCGGCTTTCGCCAGCGCCGGATTTCCCTCCACCATGGCCTCCCCCGTTGCCACCGCCGTTTCCGCCGCCATTGCCACCACCATTGCCACCGCCGTTTCCGTCCTTGGCAAAAGCAGCATGCATGAAGCCGGCGGTATCTCCTGCCATCGGCGCAACGGCGAGGACAAAACCAAGGCTTGCGATACCGATCACAGAGCGGATTTTCATGAGCACGTCCTTCATAAAATTTGCCACGGCTTGAGCTGGAGCCGCGGTGCCAGCAGTTTGTTGCGCACTACAATATTGCCAAAATTTCAGGTTTCCACTCCGCTCGGACCTATGCCTTGGGAATTCGGACCATAGTCCGATTGATCGCGCCTGATGGTCCCTGATGGTAGGGCGTGAGAACGGGCCCATCTTCGGGGCAAACCCGCGCCTCCCCCAAGGCAACGGTTGACAATCCGCTTTGCCGGGATAGCTATAAGGGGTGGGAGATGAGTGCTGATAATGCGTGTTCTGCAGACAGGCCGTAAATACAAAGTGCCCCTGACAAATCTCGTCGCACGCTGGAATTCTCAATCCCTTGCAAGGCAATTCCTGCTTGCGGGTGGTTTTGTCGCGGTCTGTGCGATGGCTATCGTGGGTTACTTCGTTGCCAGCCTGATCGAAAACGCCGTGACACGCAACTCCGCGGCGACGACAGCGCTTTATGTCGACAGCGTGATCGCCCCTCTTCTGCCTGATATGCAAACCACCCAGGCTCTGGACGATTCGATAACGCGGGCCCTGGATGAGACACTTGGTCAGGGCGCACTTGGTAAGCGCCTGTTTTCATTCCGGCTCTGGCGTAGCGATGGAACAATTCTCTATTCCAGCGACAGGAATCTTTCCGGCAAGCAGTTCCCGCTTTCTGATGACCTCAGAACGGCCTTCACCGGTCGAATGGCAGCAAGGTTCAATCGGATCGGCGACGTCGAGAGCGAAGCCGAACGCGACAGTGAAAATCCACTTCTGCAAATCTACAATCCTGTCCTGCAGCCCTGGTCTGGCAAAGTCGTCGCCGTCTCTGAATTTTTCGAGGTTGCCCATGATTTCGAGTGGAGCCTCAATCAGGCCCGGCTGTTGAGCTGGTTCATGGTTGCTGCATTTACGATGACATTTTTTGTCCTCCTGTCGATTATCGTCTTGCGTGGAAGCCGTACCATTGACAGCCAGCGCAGGGCACTCAGTGACCGCGTCGCTGAACTGTCTGCCCTGCTGCGGCAGAACGAAGCTTTACGCGCACGTGTTCAGCGCGCCACGCAAAGGGCCACCTCACTTAACGAGAGCTATCTGCGCCGCATCGGTGCTGACCTGCATGACGGTCCCGCACAATTGGTCGCCTATGCCTCGTTGCGCCTTGACAGTCCGATGCTCACCGATCCTTGCACTCCTGGCGAAGATCGCGAAGCATCCTTGACGAACATCAAGACAAGCCTCGATGACGCTATGGCGGAAATCCGTGGTATCTGCAGCGGGTTGATGTTGCCGCATATAGAGACGGACGGCATTGCTGACCTGCTGAAACGTGCGATCCTCGCGCACGAGCAACGGACGGGCGCTTCTGTCGAACTCTCGTTGAACAAGATGCCTGCGAGCCTCTCGACCTCAGCAAAGATATGCATTTATCGCTTTGTACAGGAAGCACTGAACAACGGATATCGCCATGCCGGCGGCGTCGGGCAAAAGGTTGCGCAAACATCTGAAGACGGACTGATTATCATCGAAGTTATCGACAATGGACAGGGCTTCCGCGCGAGCGATGTTTCACCCCAGAAACTCGGCCTTGCCGGCCTGAGGGATCGCGTTGAAAGCCTGGGTGGCGTCTTCTATCTTTTCTCCTCAGAACGCGGAACCACCGTGCGAATGTCGCTTAATATAGAGGAAATGGAGCAGGCATGACGGCGCAACAAATCAGCCTGGCAGTTGTGGATGACCACCCCCTCTTCAGGGAAGGTGTTATCCGAAGCCTGACGGAAATGGACGGGTTCAACGTCGTCGGAGAAGGCAGCAGCAAGGAAGACGCGCTACGCATAGCGGCAGAGCACCGACCGGACATCCTGCTGCTCGATATCTCCATGCCTGGAGGCGGCCTCGAAGCTATCCCGCTTATACTTGATCAGTTGCCCGGCCAGAAGATCGTGATGCTGACGGTTTCCGAGGCAGGCGATGACGTCATGGCAGCAGTGAAGAGTGGAGCGAAGGGCTACGTCCTGAAAGGAGTTGGGTCCCGTGCACTTGCCGATATCATTCGAAGCGTCGCGGCAGGCGACAGCTACGTTGCGCCGACCCTGTCTGCACGCCTGATTTCGGAAAGCGGATCTGGCGCACGGGCCAATCCCTTTACCGCGTTGACGGATCGGGAGCAGGAGGTCCTGGAGCTGGCATCTGCCGGATTGAGCAACAAGCATATCGGGCTGAAACTGGACCTGCACGAAAAGACGATCAAACACCATATGACACAGATCTTCACCAAGCTTGGCGTCAGCAACCGGACGGAAGCCGCGATGGCGTTTCGCGACGAGATTGACAGGCGCCGTTAACGAAGGAACGATCTGAGCCGCTGCTCGTCTGCGGTCGTTGCATCGCGGTTGACGATTGTTCGGCCTTTCGCGTCCTTCATCACGTATCGTCCGCGCTGGACACTTTCGCTGATGCCGTCCCTATGGCGAACAGTCAGGGCACCGCGACCTGCATTCTCTGCGTCATCAACATCGGTTTGGCTTTTCGCAGCATTTCCGGTGCCCGACGACTGGCCGTTATTGCTTCCCTTGCCGCCCGAGTTGCCGTTGCTGCCACTGTTACCGTTGCCGCCACTGTTCCCGCTACCTCCTCCGTTCCCGCTACCTCCTCCGCTGCCGCCGCCTCCACCACCACCATTCCCGTTGCCATCCTTGGCATCGGCCACCTGTCCAGCAACGGTCGCAGAGACACCGTGAACTTTTATTGTGTAGGGGGCAGCAGTGTTGAAGAGGGTCAACACCAGGCAAGGGAAGATGGCGATCAGCTTGCGACGCAATAACACCTCTTGTCTCCTGACGTTTGAATTTGATCCGGCAGCATGCGATTTATAGCTGACGCCAGTTGGCAATTGCCCAATTTCATACAAGTCGTCACAACGCCCTGAGTGGTCAAGCCCAATCGAACGGTTACGACTTCAGCAATCGCTTGAGCAACCCTTTGTCTTCAAAAGTTTCAGACCAACGTCGCAGGCGGGACAGACTGAAGTCAAAAAGTGCGCTGCCAGGCAACGGGAACGAGCGCGAAATCGACGCTGTAATGCTATGGAACTTCAAGGCCCGGCGACAGCACCTTCACGAACTGCGACCTTGTCAAACTTCGGCAGAGCCGAGACAGTTTCTTCAGCTTCACGAGGAGCACTTTGTTGGATATTTTCCGCGGCGCAGGTTCTCAAAAGTCTCAAATTCCACCGGGATCTCCAACTCTGATACCAAACGTCATTTTTCGATGTTGAACGGTTCGGTTTACATCGATCTGTTATCAAGCGTTTGCTGTACCCGACCTGCTCAGATCGGGTACATCGTTTCCAGTTAACTTTAGACCTGCCGCAAGCCGCCGTCGACGCACAGTTCGGCGCCAGCGATATAACTCGCATCATCACTCAACAAGAACAAGGCGGCCGCAGCCACTTCAGAAGGCCGCGCCATTCGCCCCATCGGGATCGGAGCGACAATCGCCGCGCGCATATCAGGCTGAACCGCAGCCATCATCTCTGTGTCAGTAGGTCCGGGTGCAACGACGTTGACGCGGATACCGGCGGGTGCGAGTTCTGCCGTCCATGTTCGGGCATAGGAACGTACGGCTGCCTTGGTAGCAGCATAGGTGCCATAGGAAGCGTAGCCGCCGCTATCGGCAATGGATCCGATAAGGACAACTGATCCACCTTCCATCATTGCCGGCAAAGCCGCCTGGAAGCCGAAGACCATACCGCGGACGTTGACGTCGAAATGGCGGTCGAAGTGTTCGGGCGTTATCTCAGTGATCTGCGCAGGCTCAGCAAGACCTGCATTCAAGACGAGTGCGTCGATACGGCCGTGTGCCTGTCGCACTTTTTCGACAGTCTCTACCATATCATGTGGCATCGCGGCATCGGCGGCAATGCCGACCGCGCCATGACCGATAGTCGTTGCCGCCTTTTCGGCATCTTCGCTTCGGCGACTGGTGACGAAGACCTTCGCCCCTTCGGCTGAAAGCCGCTCTGCAATTGCCAAGCCGATACCCTTGGCGCCCCCGACGATCAGGGCAACCTTGTTATTCATTCGAGCCATCGCAAATCCTTTCAATTGACGGTCTCGCTATGATATACGTTCGATATCTGGTATCAATTACGCACCTGAAGTAGCCTAGATATGGACGAATATATCGACCTTGAAGCATTATCCCAAGGCGCCCTCAACGAGATGGCGCGGGTTCGCACCGCGCTCGACAAGATCGCGGATAAATGGACAATTCTGATCCTGACGGTGATCTGTCCGAAGCCCGCACGTTTCAACGAGATCAAGCGTCGTCTCGACGGGATCACGCACAAGGCTTTGGCCGACGCTTTGAAGAGGCTTGAGCGGAACGGTCTGGTAACGAGGTCCGTCCTGCCCACGCAGCCTGTGGGTGTGGAATATGCCATTACGCCACTGGGCCATTCGCTGCGGGAGCCGTTTGAAGCACTGTGCTCATGGGCAGCGGTCAACGGCGACAAAATCGAGGCGGCTGCGCTACGCTATGACAACAGGGGAAATGGTCGCTGACAATGCCGCTGTGGCCGCTTGGGAAGCGCAAAGCTGAAGTCACTCCCGGGGGGGCGGAAAAGAAAATCGCATGCGTTCCGACCGTGGGCAGGCAAGTTAACTGCCAGCTGCAATCGCGGGAATGCCTCCAGGCCAGGGAACAAACCGGACGAATTTCCGTTGCTCGTCACGGTTATTTCTTCGGAGGCGTCTCATGAAACTCAAGCTGGCTTTAAGCCTGATTCTAGGCATTACCTTTGCAGCAGAAGTCGCGGAAGCGCGGACACAATTGCATCTTTACGGTGCCGTCCCGGTGACAGGTGATTACGTACTTGAGGCCGCCTATCGCGCAGCACTGGACAGATGCAGTTTCGAATCTTACCCATCACACGTCCGCGTCGGTTTTTACGGAGGCACCTATGACTCTCCCCAGGCGCGCAGTTGCATGTATCGTATGGGTTTCATCTCGGCGAATGGCGAGCCTTTCGCATACCCCGTGAGAAAGGCAGCTTACCTTTCATGGTAAAAAGGGCGCGCGACGAGACCGTCGGCGTGTTTGCCAAAGGCGATGTTTGCGACATGTCTCCGGGTAACTGAAAAGAGCCGTCTGGCATTTGTTTCGGTTTGCACGGATCGAAAAGGGCTACGAGATATGCCAGCATGGCTGCGCCGAACGTCTTCAGCGAAAAGATCACGTTCCCCTTGGTAACGACTGGTCGGACACTCAAATGTCATCTCCCGGCCTGGAGATGTTCTGCTCCGCGCCTTGTTCATCACAGGTGACGCTGTTCGGCAGGCCATAGATCGCTGGCGAGACATAGCAAAAGAACGGTGCGGCGAGGCAGGCGTGCAGGTAGGCCTCGACCTGGTCCGTGCACGCACCGGTAGACACGGCCCCCGGTCGACGGCCGAGAAGCGCGCGGGTTTTCGAAAGGAGACCGGTCGTGATTCTTTTAAAGAGGCCGGCGCGCGGCGACTTTGTCCGCGTTCGGGGTGGAGTCAAATTGCAAAGACTGCGAGGCTCCTTGAGTGGCAGACGAATTTCGGTCCTGACAATGTCAGACCACCAACGGTCGTTGAATTTTTGAAGTGCCATGATCGTTCTCCAGCCTGTTCGCCGGGTGTGACCCTATCGACAAAGCACGCGGAAGAATTTAGATATATCATCAGATGATCACTAAATTCCACCAGTCGCGAATATCCCTCTCCGGCGCCTTGGCCGACCACGAGCTCGAAAGCTCCCCTGCGCCCGTGCGCGCAGTCAGGATCGACGTGCCGCAAAACGAACGCGAGGCGCCCGAACATCAACACCGCAAGGGCCAGCTCGTCATGCCCCTGCGCGGTGGTGTGACATGCAGGGTTCCGAGCGGCATGTGGATGGTTCCGCCTCACTGCGGCGTCTGGGTGCCAGGGGGCATGCCTCACAGCAATGTCGCCACTGCCAACGCGCGTTTGTTCTTCCTGTTCGTGGAACCGGGGGCTGCCGATCTGCCGAACCGGTGTTGCACGCTTTCCCTCTCGCCACTCGTCAGGGAACTCATCATCGAGATGGCCGATCAGTCCGAGGTTGCGACAGCTCACTCGGAACTCGTGACGACGCTGCTTCTGTCGGCCTTGTCACGGATGCCGGTAGAGTATCTTCATCTGCCGCTGACGGATGAATCGCGGCTTGTGCAGATTGCGTCGGAACTGGCGAATAACCCGTCCGATCGCAGTACGATGGCGCAGTGGGCAACGCGAATGGCAATGAGCGAGAATTCGCTCGCACGTCTCGTTCAGCAGGAGACCGGCCTTACCTTCGGCCGCTGGCGCCAGCAGTTGCAATTGATCGTCGCAATCCGAAGCCTTTCAGCGGGGGCAACAGTGCAGCAGGTTTCGGGCGACCTCGGATATGAATCGGTGTCGGCGTTCATTACCATGTTCAAGAAGGCGCTCGGAACGTCGCCATCGAGATATCTAGGCAACTTCGACCGTTAACAGTCACGAAAACGGACGGGCAGTCCAGAGGAGACAAAGCATGTTCACCCACGTCATGATCGGCAGCAACGACCTGGAGCGCGCGAGAGTTTTCTACGATGCTACCTTCGTCGCTCTGGGCGGCAAGCCCGGCGAGATGGACGCCAGAGGCCGATTGATCTACGTCCATGAAGGTGGACGGCTGATGATTACGACGCCCATTGATGGCAAACCGGCGAGCGCTGCCAACGGTGGAACAATCGGTATAGCGGCGGCGTCCCCCGACCATGTCCTGGCCTGGCATGCAGCCGGTGTTGCACATGGTGGAACAGCAATCGAGAGCCCGCCTACGGCGCGTCCCAACGGGGCGTTCGTTGCATATCTTCGCGACCCTGACGGAAATAAACTGACCACACGGACGCCTCCGACGAAATGAAGCAGGCGTTCTCATACGCGATTGGTTTCATGAAATGATGTAAATCGGCGGTGGCTCCGGATCGGAATTTAACGGGCCATTTGATCGCGCAAGCGGGGCGTAATCCAGTTCAGGAAGCATCGAACCTTCGTTGGCAGGGGATCGGCTGGTCCGTAAACGACATTTACGGGTAGCGGTTCAGGTGCAAACTCCACAAGTACTTCCTGCAGCGCACCGGAACGTAACTGGTCTGCAACCTGGTAGGAGAGCACGCGGATGATGCCGATGCCCGATACGGCCGCCTGAATTGCGGCCTCTGTCGTGTTGACCGCAAACCTCGGGCGGGGTTCGACATTGAAAGTGGCCCCGTCGCGGCGGTAGCGCACTTCGGGCGCGGTCGCGAAGCCCTGAAAGCTGATACCGTCGTGCCGGGCGAGATCGTCAGGTTCATGCGGAATGCCCCGCCGGGCGAAATAGTCAGGGCTGGCACACACAACCCGGCGGACCGTACCAACACGTGTTGCGATCAGCGCGCTGTCTACCAGATGTCCGATGCGAAGGGCGACGTCAACATGTTCATCTGCCAGACTTATCTGGCGGTCCGTCAGCGTCAGCCGCATATCGATTTCGGGTTGTTCCTTGAGGAATTCCAGCGCGATTGGCAAAACGTGGCGCTCGCCGAAGGCAATTGGCGCGGTCAAATGCAGTCCCCCGCGCAGCGCGCCGTAGTCGCCGCTGGCCTGCCGCTCTGCCGCCTCCAGTTCGTCCAGGATACGCCGTGACGCGGCGACGTAGTTTCGCCCTTCATCCGTCAAGGACAGGCCGCGGCGGGTACGCAGCACCAGACGGGCGCCAAGGCGCTTTTCAAGGTCGGCGACCTTGCGGCTGACTGTGGCGAGCGGCGCCTGCAGGCGCCGTGCCCCCGCCGAGAGGCTGCCGGCATCGACCACTGCGAGCAGTACTGACATCGCTTCGAAACGGTCCATTCTATCCTTCCATAAACTGAGAGGGAATCTCTTGAAATTGCAGGATACCGTATCGGTTTTGGATATCCTAGCTTTCATGATGTCGAGGAACCTTCCCTCATCGTCAGAATAAGGAGAAAGACGTCATGCCCAATCTTTCGCGTCGTGCCTTCGCCAGCGCTCTTCCTTTTGGCCTCCTCGGGGGAGGACTGATACATGGGGCGCGGGCCCTTGCCGCAACACCGCAACCCGTCACGACGCTGGCCAGCGTGACGCCGCTGGCGCAGATCCGCATCGGCCGCTTCACTGTGACCGCGCTGACGGACGGCTATGCAGATATGCCCTACACCTTTTTTCCCGGGCGTGCCCCGGCCGAGGTGGAACGGCAGGCAGTCGCCCAGTTCACCGCCAGGCCAAGCGGCGTGCGGTTTCTGTTCAACCAGTATCTTGTAGACGATGGTCAACGTCGCATCCTGATTGATGCAGGCGCAGCGGGCTCCATCGGGCAAACCGGCAACCTGCCGCAAGCCCTCGCCAGACTTGGTCTGCAGCTTGATCAGATCGATGCGGTCATCGTGACGCACATGCATCAGGACCACATGGGCGGCCTGATCGCCGGCGGCAAGAACAATTACCCGGATGCGGAGGTCTATATCGATCGGCGCGACGTCAGGCATTGGACCGACCCCGCCAAGCGCAGCGGCGCACCCGAATTCCTCCAGACGAGCTTTCAGATGGCGGAAGAGGTCGTGCGCCTCTACCCCAGACTTCAAGCGATCGATGGAGAGCGTGAAATTGTACCCGGCGTAACGATTGTCGACCTGACCGGCCACACGCCCGGCCATATCGGCGTTCGGGTGGAAGACGAGGGAAAGAGCCTTATCATGGTCTCAGACATGATCTTCCCGGTTGTACATCCAGGAGCGACCGACGTGTTCTTTCTGTTCGAGCAGGACCAGGCAGCTGCCAAGGCAATGCGTGATCGCTTTTTCCCTCGCGCCGCGTCGGAACGCGCACTGATTGCCGCCACGCACATGCCGTTTCCGGGGTTAGGCCATGTCGTTGCCGACCGTGGACAAATCCGTTGGCAGGTTGCGGATTGGGCTTTGCAAGACTGAGGTCGGTTTCGGCCGCCTGGAGAGGCAGATGGAAAATGAGCAAATATCTTGATATTGCAACAACGTCCTCCGTGGCGGCCGCACAGGATCACTATGGAAGCGCCGAACAATGGGCGCGCATTGCCGCGCGCGGTGGCGCGGACGAGACGCCCGGAAGCCAGCGCCTCGGCCCCGCAGAAGCAGCCTTCATTCGGGAACGCGACGGTTTTTATCTCGCCAGTGTTTCAGAAACGGGTTGGCCTTACGTCCAGTACCGGGGTGGGCCGACCGGTTTCCTAACCGTCCTCGACCCGACGCTGCTGGGTTTTGCGGATTTTCGCGGTAACCGGCAATACATCACGACAGGCAATGTGACAGCCAATGACCGCGTCTCGCTGTTCCTGATGGACTACGCACACCGGCGGCGCCTGAAGATTTTCACCCGTATGCGGATCATCGATGCAGCAGATGATCCGTTGCTGGCAAAGAGGCTGACCGTGCCCGACTATCCCGCTCGTGTGGAACGTCTTGTCCTCATCGCCGTGGAAGCATACGACTGGAACTGCCCCCAGCATATAACACCGCGCTTTACACTTGCCGAGCTGGAACGTTGGCGAATGGAGTGAACAGGGTTGCTGCCCCGTTTTCAGGGCTTCGGGAATTTTGTCGAGCCGAAACGGCACTGTCCATCCCGCCATGTGCACGGGGTAATCTGGGGCGATCGGACTTATCGGTTCCCTAAGTTCATGCTGCAGCCTTTGAGACGAAACGGAATTTGATACCATTGCCCCCGGACATCGGGCGCATCTGGTGCCCCTTCCCATATTGAATATCGGTCCTGCCTATCTCGTCTAAAGATGTTTTTAAGTGAGCGTCTAAATACTGAGATTAATGTTGACTATTGAGACATCAGTGTGATCTATTCTTCTTTTCGCCGTTAGGTCAAAAAGGGGAACAAAATGACCATGGACACCGCGTATCGTGAGGAAGTGAGTTTGAGTCCGAGTGAAGTGGATGGAAAGGCCAAGAAGGCGATGCTGGGCGCCGCTATCGGTTATGCGATGGACGGGTTCGATCTGCTGATCCTCGGGTTTATGTTGAAAGCAATCTCGAGCGACCTCTCCCTCAGCCCGGGCCAGGCGGCATCGCTCGTTACCGCGACGCTCATTGGCGCCGTCATCGGGGGCGTTCTGTTTGGCATGCTCTCCGACAGACTGGGCCGTGTCAAAGTTCTGACCTGGACCATCGTGCTTTTTGCCGTCTTCACTGGACTTTGCGCCCTTGCACAGGGCTATTGGGACCTTCTTTTCTACCGGACGATGGCCGGTCTCGGCCTTGGCGGTGAGTTCGGCATCGGGATGGCCCTGGTGGCCGAGGCCTGGCCGGCAAACAAACGCGCCAGAGCGTCATCCTATGTCGGTCTGGGGTGGCAACTTGGTGTCCTGGCAGCAGCGATTGTGACGCCAATGCTCTTGCCTGTGATCGGGTGGCGGGGGATGTTCGCGATCGGGATTTTCCCGGCTGTCGTTGCCTACTTCATTCGAAACTCCTTGCACGAGCCCGAGGTTTTTGTCGCAAACAAAGCCGGAAAATCTACAAAATCCTCGCTGCGACTTCTGGTGGAAGACTGGGACACCACAAAACTCAGTATCGGGATGGCTATTCTCTGCTCGGTTCAGAATTTCGGCTATTACGGCGTGATGATCTGGCTCCCGAACTATCTTGCTACCCGGTTTGGCTTTGCGCTGACACAATCGGCGATCTGGACGACCGTAACGATTGCGGGGATGGCACTGGGCATTTTCATGTTTGGTCACATTGCGGACCGGATCGGTCGTCGTCCTGCTTTCTTCGGGTACATGTTCATGGCTGCGGTTATGGTTGTGATCTATTCGCAACTGACGGACCCCTATGAGCTGCTCGTGGCAGGTGCAGTTATGGGATTCTTCGTCAACGGAATGCTTGGCGGTTACGGTGCCCTTATCAGCGAGCTTTTTCCGACCGCGGCCCGCGCTACCGCACAAAACGTCCTCTTTAATGTCGGACGCGGCGTTGGTGGATTTGGCCCCGTCGTGGTCGGTACTATTGCGTCGTTCTACGGATTTGAACTCGCGATCGCTCTGTTGGCGACGTTGTATATTCTCGACATGGTCGCCATGTGGCTCCTGATCCCGGAACGGCGCGGACGTGAGCTTTCCTGACGATTGAGCGGGCAGCAACCCCTGGGAATTCGAGGCCCTGCCGCGGAACGCGGCAGGGTGAACGTGACTGACGCCGCCTATGCGGCGTTGTCAATGCGACAGGAACATATATTGATTTTCTCGCCGTAATTCCCGCATGCCTATAACTGAAAGGCTCCACGGTCGTCGCATAGAGCCATCGCTTCACGGTATTTTGCCCGGGGGTCCAGAAGTTTAGATTTGTATAAATACCGTGCAGACATTGTGGCATGTTGCTCCGATCCTTCCGGTATGCGAACGGTATCGCTCATGTATTAGTCTTTGGAAGTTGGCGGCGGCATCAGGATGACTGACGAAACTGCATATGGCGATGTGATTCGGATCGACGAGATTGGTGCGCGATTGCAGGCCTATCGTATCGGTCACGGTCTTTCCCCGGAGGAAATGGCGAAACGTCTTGGCATTTCTCGTGCCGCCCTTTATCGTGCGGAAAAAGGGGAGATTCTCAAGATCGAGCTCCTCGTCAGCATTTCCAAGGTTCTGGGCGTTTCTATCCAGAGCCTCCTCGGCGTTGACATTGAATACATTGACACCGCTGGCTCCTTCTTTGAGCGCATGCGTCAGCTCGAGGAGAAAAGCGAGCAAATCATTGGTTTCTTTGGTCCGATCTCTTATCTCCTGACATCGGAAGTGTACGACGAGATGCTTCAGGAGGTCTTTCTCGATACAGCTCCCATGGATGACGCAACCGAAGATGCGATCCGCCGGTTGATCGATACGTTAAAGGGACGGAAGAAAAACTACCGATTGCGCCGGCCCTTGCTCGTAAGCCTGATTGCCTCTTCAGATCTCGAGCGTTTTCTCCTCCATGGTCTGGTTGGTCGCCAGGATTTGCCGGAAGACGTTCAGAGGCGCCGCCGGGTCATGGCGTGCCGGGAAGTACGCCACATAAGCAGCCTGTTCCGAAAGCAGCCGCTGGGTGTTCAACTGGGTATCCTTCCGCAATCGGTCCCCTCCACAAGCTTCCAGATTTTTCGTCAGGCCGATCACTCGGTGCTGGCCATCAGTCCGTTCCGTTTGGGAGAGCAGCCAAATATTCGCGTCGGCGTCGGTCTGATAACCAGCTCCCAGGATGGAGTGCGACTGCATGAGGATATCTCACGTCAGATGTGGGAACAGGCACTGAAAGCGACCGAAGCTGCGGACTTCATTGATAGTCTGATAGCCAAATACGGTGTGGATGACGACCAGTAGGGTCGAGCGAAACGTTGGGGTTTTCGACGACGTCGGAACCGGGCAGTTTCCTGCGTCTTGCAACACGGGCGTTTGCTGAAGAAGATATCACCACTACCCTCCTAAAGAGAATCTCTTCCCTGTTTGACAGAAAAAATTGACAAATACCCGATGTTGCAAGCCTTGCCACGGCCATGTCACTCCCTCAATGTGAGTCGATCTTCTGTCGCGTCGTCAGGCGAAGCCTGCTTGGTGGACGCGCGGTAAATGTCCAGCGAAAATCTTGCCGAAGGTGCGAGATCCGCGGCGCTGAATGCGCACGAATCAACCAGATGGAAGCCGCTATTCTTTGTCGGTTCGGTAACTGTCAGGGGACCGGAGCGTTACCAGCAGATATAGGAGACGACAATCCAGTTCGCGCCAGCTCCCGACGCTCCTTCCCCTTCATGCTGGAGGCGCACGTGAGAAAACCGATCGATTTCAATTACGGCCGCTGTTCCAACTTCTTCCTCGATTTCCCGATGCAACGCGTCCCGAAATCGCCCTGCGTTGTTGCATTGCCCCCCAATCCCTTCGAGGAGGCCAATATTGTCGCGGAACATCGGTCCCCTCTTGATAAGAATCGCTTGCCCTTCGTCGTTTAGAACAAGTCCTTCAACTGCAAAATTGGTTATACTCATGTCGCGCCGTGAGCAGGCCACAACGAGTTCGGCAATGTCCGCGGGTTCCAGGAAGGACAAAATGTGGGCATCAGCGCCCCTGCTCCTGCAGGAAGCGAGCTGAACGGGCGAAGTCGGCGATTGTCTCGCGAAGTCGATCTCGGTCGGGCCCTGCTGAAAGAATTGACCGGGACACTGTAGGAATTACCCGTGATGCACTCGACCCGAACATTTTATGCGCGTCCTGCATCGTTGCCCCCTGGGCGCCAATACCCGGGGACAGGAAAAGGGATCGGGGCAGCGCATCCAGAAGTGTCGCATTTTCGGCTCCGCCCGTGGCGCCGACGACTGCGCCAACTGGCCCGATAGCGGCCTCATTTTCCAGTGCGTCGTTCCAGGCCGTGACCGACGTCGCGACGTCATGAGCAACACTGCGCCCCTGCGTCAAGGCGGCTTGAATGGATGTACCTTCCGGATTGGACGAACGGACCACCACAAACACGGCCGTCTCCGTCGAAGCCGCCTGCCGGTATAGCGGCGATAGCGCCGAGGTTCCCAGATACGGGCTGGCGGTGACCGCGTCGGCACCGAAGGCGCTTTCGGGCCCAAGCCAGGCTCTCGCATAGGCTTCCATGCTCGAACCGATGTCTCCGCGCTTCGCATCGGCGATAACCAGCAGGTCCCGCGACTTCGCGTCGCGTATGAAACGAGAAAGCACTTGCATGCCTTCGGGGCCAAAGGATTCGAAGAACGCGACCTGGGGTTTCACGATACCAGCCAACCCGTCAAGCGCGTCAAGAAGAACGCGACAGAGCTGGCCTGCGCCCTTTGCATCGGGCGCAAGCCCCCAGGATTGAAGGACCGTGGGTGAAGGGTCGAACCCGACGCAGAGCGGTGACACATTTTTGGCGGCCTGCATAAAACGCGAGAAAAAGCTGGTGGATGACATGAATACCCTTTGTCGCCATTTTGTCTTAATAATGATACTATTCTCATATATATGAAAACTGTCGCAATACCAAGAGTTTTATCAGAGATGAGACTTATATCAAAAGTGGGTTTTGTCAGCGTCGACAACCTGACAGCGCTTCAGTCTCGATGGATTTGCACTGAAGTCGCCGGGAAGCGCATCCTTTGACTGACTATTAATGCGATAAATCTCAAAATTGAGATTTTTGTTGACTGTTCAGGCATTGAAGACGTATGTTCTGTTTTTGAACGCAGGAGTGCCCATGACACTTTATCGCTTTGTCGCTCGACGCTGATCCGAGTTTCCATCGCGCGATGCCGGTGTTTCCGTCTGCGTACTTTCCTTTCTGTCGATGCTTGCCTCAACAGCGGACTTGGCCGCTGGAGAGTCGCGCGTCTTTTCCCGGATTCACACATGTCAGCCAGTCTTTGTGCCTATCCAGCTTCTGCTCCCCTTCCACCTCATCGATCCATTCATGAGGTTGAGACGATCATAAAACGACACGAACCGGTAAACGACCAGTACCGCCTGATTGTCCTCTCGGCCCCCGATTCAGTGCTCGATTGCCGGCCGGGCCAGTTCTTTCACATTCTTTGCCCGCAGACGGATCAATTTCAGCCATTTTTCCGTCGACCGATGAGTATCTACTCGTATGACCTGGAAGAAGGAGAGCTTGCCTTCCTCTACAAGGTGGCGGGTGCAGGTACGCGTGCGCTGTCTGAACTGAAGGCAGGCGACACGCTCGATATCGTCGGCCCGATTGGCCAGGGTTTCGAATTAAAGGCTGAATGGCAGCGGCCTCTTCTTCTGGCGCGGGGTGTGGGGCTGGCGACGCTTGCACCGCTTGCCAGGGAATGTGCGTACACGGGGCGGCGACTGACCGCTATTTGCAGCGCACGCTCTCCCGAACTTCTTATGTCCACAGACCTGTTTCACGCCTATGGCGCGGAAGTCATCACCGTTACCGATCTGGAAAGCAATTCCGGCGTGGAGAGCCTGACACCGCTAGTCGATAAGCTGGTCAAAAGCCACCAGGTCGATTCGTTCTTCACTTGCGGGTCGGCCCGCCTGATGCGCATGCTGCGGGACATCGCCACCAGACATGGCATCGGGGGGCAGGTTGCACTGGAGCAGCATATGGCGTGCGGCATTGGAATGTGTCAGGCCTGTGTAAGACCCTTCAAGCGTTCGGCAGAGGCAGTCAATCTCAGGGTCTGCCGTGAAGGTCCTGTCTTTGACCTCGACGAGGTGCTGTGATGACAGATCTTTCCACGCGGATCGGAACTCTCTCGCTAAAAAACCCGATCATGCCGGCGTCCGGCACATTTTCCGAAGAGCTGGCAGATGTTTTCGATCTCGATTGCATTGGTGCGCATGTGACCAAGACCATCACCCGCGAAAGGCGTTCAGGCAACCCTGTGCCACGTGTTTGTGAGATCAGTGGTGCAATGCTGAACTCGATCGGGATACCCAGCAAGGGTGCGGACTGGTTCGTCAGAAACACAATTCCTTTCTACACGCAGTATGAGGCGCCTCTTGTCGTCAGCATATCTTCGGGGACTGCCGACGATTTTGCCCGGTTCGCCGAGGAAATCAGCATTCCGGGTGTCGACGCGATCGAGATCAACATTTCCTGTCCAAATATTGAAGATCATGGCAAGGCCTTCGCCATGCGCCCCGCTTCGACCGAAAACGTGATTCGGAAAATTCGTGACGCAACAGATCTGCCTCTCTGGGCAAAGCTGTCGCCTAATACAGGTGAAGTGGTGGAGGTGGCTCAGGCAGCCGAAGCTGCAGGTGCCAACGCACTTGTCGCGGCCAATACCATGCTCGCGATGGCGATTGACAGTCGCACTGGCGAGATCCGGCTTGGCAACGTTATGGGCGGTCTTTCCGGGCCGGCCATAAAACCAATCACGCTGCGCATGACGTATCAATGCGCTAACGCGGTTTCCATCCCGGTGATCGGTTGCGGGGGCATCTCTAAGGTTGACGACGTCATCGAATACCTGATGGCCGGCGCACGTGCCGTGCAGGTGGGGACCGCCACATTTATCAGGCCGACTACCATGCCGCGTCTTGTTCGTGAGCTCGAAGCTGCGCTCATTGCCCGCGGCCTCGCCAGTGTGGATGCACTGATCGGCACTGCAAAACTTGCCAGAGAAACGATCGCTCTTGCGGAGTATACCTGATGCCTGCAACCCTCGCGAACACCTGCGAAATTAACGATCTGTCCGGCACAGCTGTCCATCTGTTCAGACAGGTCGCCAAACAATCAGCTGATCTCGAAGGCGTCAGTCGACCCGCATTCTCCGATGTCGAAACGGGTACGCTGCAGCTCCTGATGGATTTTGCCCATGCTGAAGGACTGGCCGCGGTTTGGGACCAGGGTCGCAACGTCATATTCTCGCTACCCGAACATCAGGCGGCCGATCGCTTTGTATTATGTGGTTCACATGTTGACAGCGTTCCTCGCGGGGGGAACTTTGACGGACTGGCCGGGGTTTTGTCAGGTATTATGTGCCTGGTTCGCGCCCGGCGAGAGGGAAACAGTTTCTCCCAGCCGGTAAAGGTCATCGCCATGCGCGGCGAGGAAAGCGCCTGGTTTGGTCCCTGCTACGTGGGGTCCAAAGCCCTGCTTGGCATCCTTTCACCGGAGGAGCTTGCCGCAAAACATCGAGGTGACGGTCAAACGCTGTCCAACCATATGGAAGCCGTGGGTATCAATATGGAGCCGATCCGCGCTGGCAAAGCGATTATCGACGCGAACCAGGTGAGCGCCTATATCGAAGTCCACATCGAGCAGGGTCCTGTTTTGGTCGAGCGCAATCTGCCGACCGGCATCGTGTCGGGTATACGCGGTAATTTTCGTTACAGAAAAATCGCTTGCTATGGTGAGGCAGGTCATTCCGGTGCAGTTCCCCTCGCCTATAGACACGACCCGGTGCTCGCCATGGCGGAACTTCTCAACGTTCTTGATGCCGCCTGGCATGAATTTGTCGCCGCCGGCCGTGATCTTGTCATAACCAGTGGTATGGTTTCGACAGATCAACAGAAACATGCACTGACCCGGATCCCCGATGTTATTGAGTTCAGTCTCGATATTCGTAGCAAGGATAGCGAGATGCTTAACAGAATGCATTCGTTTGTTCTTGCCCAGATCGCCCGTATCGAGCGCGAGCGCGCCGTTCGTTTCGATACCGGTGAGGCTTTATGGACGAGCCCGGCCATCTGCGATAAGAAACTCATCGCGCACTTGGGGGAGGCCACCCGGGCGACAGGTTCACCTGTTTGCCTGCTTGCATCAGGTGGCGGCCATGATGCGGCGGTGTTCTCGCAAGCGGGTATTCCGTCCGGCATGATCTTTATCCGCAATCGCAACGGATCACATAATCCGCAAGAAGCGATGACAATCGAGGATTTCGACGTCGCGACGGACATTCTCTATCAGTTTTTGATCAACCCGATTGCGTTACCTTCGAGGGCGCTCTCCCCTCGGCAAAAAGAAAAGGCGAAGAACCTCATGTTTAATACGATTACCGATATCATCCGGGAAAAAGGCAACGGCTCTCGTGCTTACCACAGCGCCGCTACCGTGGCCCGGAAGGCCGCGCTGGCGGATCCCGAGCGGGCTGCTGGCTATTTCATTCTTGCGGTGGCAGCCCAGGAGTTCGCCGATCTGCATTATGGCGAAGCCACGCAGGCGGAAGTTTTTGACCGCGAACTGGACCGCTTCCAAAACGCCGTGGACATGCTTGATAAGGTATTTGAAGGCTCGGACGCAGACCAGAAGCTGAAGGCTGTATCGATGATGGCGATGAAGTTTATTGCTGGAGAACAAGGCCGCTAACTTGGCTTGGATCATCGTGGGTGTTTGTTCGGTCCGCTTTTGGGTCGACGCGAGGTGACCCGAAGATCTGCCCCCCTCAGACGCTATCTTCAAAGCTGGACACTCGATCCAACTGAATGGCATCGCCCCATCGGCCGGGAAAGGGGTTAGGTGCCTCTATTTCTAACGGCCGATTCCCTTCCTGACGTACACAATCGACCTTGTCCGGTGCCTGGCTCGTTCGTCTGCCTGGCACCTTCAGACACTCTCACGGGGTTCAAGTTCCCGCCTTCAATCGCTTGGCCATAAGGATTTCCTCAAATTCGAGGCCATCCTCAATGTATCCCTGTGGGACGGTCCCTATCACCTCAAAGCCGGCACGTTTGTAAAATCGAATTGCTGCTGTCCGATCGGCTCGCGCTCCCAGTTCAATCTGTCTTATCCCGTTTTCCCTGGCGTACCCTATAGCGGTGTCCAGCAGCTCGTTTGCAAGACCTGCTCCGCGAAAGCACTTGTTCACGTAAACCATTGTAAGCGTTGCGCGGTGCCTCATCCTCGACTGTTGTAACTGCTTTAGCGCCATCAAACCGATCGGTCGGCTTTTGGCAAAAGCAACGAAGATCGGAATAGTCATCCGTTTACGCCATTCGGCATCCGAGAATTTTACCCAGTCCCCATAGATACTCGCGAAGGCGTTCGGCTCGTTTCTCAGCGCTTCCAGTCGGATCTGGCGAAACAGATCCATCTCTCCATCTGAAATTTTCCGGATCTGCCATCCCGTTATTTTCATCAAGTTGCCTCGCCGTGAATACTGGCTATGCCCATGCCCACTCAGGTGACGCTGTCGTAATCCTCTGGCTTGCAAGATGTCCGTACATCTCCCGCCAAATCGGATCGCCGGCGAAGAAAGCAAGATCGCCTGCCGCCACTTCGAGTGGCTGCTCACCATATGCCGCAGCAACTGCCAGCCAATGTCCAATCTCTTCCGTTTCCTGAAGCGGAAAGGCGTTTGCCGGACGAAGAACGCGATGGCCCCACATTCCGGAGCGCCGGTCTTCACGCATTGCGGCCAGAAGCGCCCGGTCGTGGTTTACATCAAGTGCGGCAGCAACGACGTACCGCATCAGCGGGTGGTAGACAGTTTGCCGGCTGCCTCCAAGTAACCTGACGCCCGGCAGGATCGATGTGACGAGTGCTATCATAAGCAAATTCGGAACCAGCTCGCGCTGGCGCAACGACCTTGCCAGATGCTCGGGGGTAAGCGGGATGCGGAAGCTTGACGAAGTTGAACCAGTCAGGACACCGCCATCGAGATGAAGCGGAACGATCCGCCCGTCCAAAAGCCCCCAGAAGAAGTCAGTTGTTCGCCTGATCCACCCTCCCCACGGACCTTGGTTCAGCGTATCGATGGTCGCAAGCATTCTTTCCGCAGCTTGATCATCGCCCGTGAAACGTCGCGATAGCCAGGAATCCGGGTCTTCGAAGTGATCGGCAACAAGATCCCCCACGTCCGCGTCGCTGAACTGGAGCAACTGGAGTGACAAGGGGAATGACTTCTTCCAGAGCGCCCGATTGGCGGCGATGATCGCGTCGGCAGCCGTCGGGAACGCGGCCTCGGGCAGCTCGTTTCCCAGCCATTCGGCGTTCCGGTTTGCGGCGGATACAGTGTCAGGCCTGAGGTCCAGATAATAAGGGCCGTTGCGACCGCAAAGGTTGGTTGATCCCATGCGCCGTTTCGATAAACCGAAGACATTGACGAGTTCACCGCCGACATCGAGCCAGCCGGGACCTTTTCCGGGTCTCTCCGTAAATTTGACCGTCGAACAGCCGAAGTAGAGGTGCCACCGACGCTTGTGGGAACTTAAACCCAAAGCGCTGAACAGATGTGTGTAAAATGCCTCCGGATCCACAACCAGGAAGCAATGCGGTCCGGTTTGTAGCACGGGCATCTCTGATACCTGCCGGGCAGCGTCCAGCGCATGATCCTCATCAACGCCTGCACGAATTGCCACATCGCGGACCAGCAACTGCAAACGCCCCATCGCATCGTTACGAACGGAGCATTGTCCTCTGTGGACATCATCATATACCGCGTGGGCGTAGTCCAGGAGCGGACGCTGCCAGAACCTTTCGAGCTCCGGCATCAGAATGGTGAGCGCCTGTCTGATTTGTGAGGCGGAAATAGGGGATTCTCTAAAGCTGACACTCATCAATTCTCACCCGATCCTGTTGATTGAGCTTTTATCGGCGTCACCGCCTGAGGAGCGCGCCATCTATGTTTTTTGGGGAGCGGCTCGTTGGCGTCGTCGACAAGCGTCAGTGGCAGTCGCTCGTTGCAGAAGTCAGCTGGTATTGCCGGATGCAACAGCGAAGTGACGAACTCGATCATGGAGCGTCGGCAATTCGACGAGACAATCGTGTAAAAATTGCCGCTATTCCACGTCTGTTGATTTCCACTGAGAACTGACCCGGTAGCCCAGGATATTTCCATCGAGAATTGACCCATGTTTGAACCTTGCCCTGCGTGTTTTCAGCGGGGGCT
>NZ_JBNWCP010000023.1:0-63145 GCF_053522345.1 Agrobacterium sp. 22-226-1 | reverse complement strand
CGAAAGTCGCCGTCGCCAGCAGCGCCGCCGCCCTCGTTCAGTGAGCGGACTTATAAATCCACACCCTCAAACAAGTCAACACAGCAATATCAAAAAAAACCAGAAATGTGATATGTCGCTGATTGTAAAAGGGAATTTGAAAATTGTCGTATAAATTAACGACTTTTAACGGTTTTCCCGTCGGTGTCCGTCAAGGTTGATGGGCCTTCCCCTATATAGGGTCTCCATACCGCAATAACAGGGACCGAGACCTTGTAGATATCAGTCGGAAGACGGGCTGAAGCGGGCGACCAGCGCATGCGCATTGCCGGGATAGGTGAAGCGTACATAGGTGACAGCGCCCGAATTGCTCCAGGTACGGCGCTCCACGACAAGACACGCCTGCCTGTCAGAAATACCGAGCAGGCGTGCGATCTCCTTCGACGGTGTTTCGGCGCTGATCCGGTGTTCGGCAGTGCTCCAGGGAACATGGCCGAGCAGCCAAGGGCCTGGCGCAATTTCGGTAAAGTCGGTTTCAGCCGCGTCCGGCACGGCCGTCAGATTGATGAGGCGCTGTTCGACACAGAACTCGCGCGCACCGGCGAAATGGATGCAGAGAATGTCGAGCAAGGGTGTCCCGACGGACACATCGAGCCGCTCACGATCCGCGCTTTTCGCGCTGCGCCTTTCGCGCTTCAGGATTTTGAAGCCATAGTCGAGGCCAAGGGATTCGACCTCGGCCCCGATATCGTGAATTTGAAGAACAGCGGACTGGATCTGCGGCTGGCGAACGAAACTGCCGGATTTCTTGCGGCGTTCGATCAAACCGGCCTTGGCGAGCTGGCCCATGACCTTGTTCACGGTCATGCGCGAACAGTGATATTGATCGGCGAGGTCGACCTCGAAAGGCAATCGATGGCCCGGCGGCCATTCTCCCGAAACGATCCGCCCCTCGATCTCAGTGAGGATACGCTGGTGCAGGGTCTGCCCGGCTGATGCTTTCGTCACGTCCGCAATGCCTTTCCCCGCTGGCTTTTTCCCGTTTCTGCCGAGCCCATATCAGCTATCGAGAAGTTCAGCCATGACCTTGTTGAAACGATCGGATATTTCGCGGCGGTGGATATGCCGACCGGCCTGCACGCGCTTTTTGCCGCGCACCCAAACGGAATCGACTGAAACGCCGCCCGCGAATATCCACTGATCGACAATCTGGGATATCGGAAGATAATAAACGGCCGAAACATCAAGAGCGACGAAATCGGCGCTTTTTCCACTTTCCAGACCATTTCGCGACGCCAGAGCCCTGCCGCCGCCTTCGAGCGCCTGCCGGAAGAGTTTTTCGCCCGTGGAATGACCGGCATCGGCAATGACATTGCGTGCCCGATGCGAGAGGCGTTGCGAATATTCGAGCGTTCGCAATTCTTCCGGCACGGAAATCAGAATGTTGGAATCGGATCCGACACCATAATGGCCGTTTTCAGCGAGAAACGCCGAAGCCGGGAAGATGCCGTCGCCGAGATTGGCTTCCGTGATCGGGCAGAGGCCGGCAACAGCGCCGCTTTTTGCCATGCCTCGCGTTTCGATTTCCGTCATATGTGTCGCATGGACAAGGCACCAGCGGCCATCGACCGGCGCGTTTTCAAGCAGCCATTCCACCGGCCTCGCACCGGAAAAGGCGAGCGAATCTTCCACTTCTTTCGTCTGTTCCGCCACATGAATATGGATCGGCCCGCCTTTTGCCAGCGGCTCGATGGCTGCCAGCTCGTCGCCGGTCACTGCACGCAGGCTGTGCGGCGCGATCCCGAGCGTGGCGCCCGGCAGCCTGTCCACCACGGCCTGCGCACCCTGCATCAGTTTCCCGTAACTGTCGAGCGAATGGATGAAGCGCTTCTGCCCGTCGATTGGCACTTGGCCGCCGAAACCGGAATGGGCGTAAAAGACCGGCAGCAATGTGAGGCCGATGCCCGTCTGCGAGGCGGCCGCGCCGATACGTTCAGCCATTTCGGCGATATTGCCGTAGTGCGAGCCATCCCTGTCATTATGCAGATAGTGAAATTCTCCAACCCGCCCGAAACCGGCCTCGAGCATTTCCATATAAAGCTGGGCGGCAACGGCCTCGACATGGTCAGGCGTCATGGAGAGCGCGAATTTATACATGACGGTGCGCCAGCTCCAGAAACTGTCGTCGCCGGGACCACGGATTTCGGCAAGCCCCGCCATGGCGCGCTGAAAGGCGTGGCTGTGAAGATTTGGCATGGCCGGGACGATGACGGCATGTCGCTCATCCTGCGGCTCCGGGGAAACGCCGGTTTCCACGGATAGGATGACGCCGCCATCGCAGACGATGCGAACATCTTTCGCCCATCCATCCGCCAGAAGCGCTGCGCCCGCGTGAACTGCCGTCATGCCACCCTCTCCTTTGGTTCTGTCCGGCAAGGCCATTTCAAACACGAAATTGCAGCTTGCCAAGCCGATTATTATGTATATACATTTAACTCACAAAGGAAAGGCGAAAAAGCAAATGCCAGGGAACAAATCTGCAAACGGAACGGCGACGGGGAACGCCACGGCTTTGTGGCGCAACGCCCGGCTGGCAACCTTCAATCCCGCCATGGAAGGCATCGGCACCGTCGAAAACGCCGTCATTGCCGTGCGTAACGGCCGCATCGCCTTTGCCGGCCCTGAAAGCGATCTGCCCGCCGATCTGTCAACGGCCGATGAGACCACCGATTGCGGCGGCCGCTGGATCACCCCTACCCTGATCGACTGCCACACTCATCTTGTCTTCGGCGGCAACCGCGCCATGGAATTCGAGATGCGGCTGAATGGGGCAACCTATGAAGAGATCGCCAAAGCGGGCGGCGGCATTGTTTCTTCGGTGCGCGACACGCGCGCGCTTTCGGAAGATGCTCTGGTGGCGCAGGTTTTGCCGCGTCTCGACACGCTTCTTTCCGAAGGCGTTTCCACGGTCGAAATCAAATCCGGTTACGGTCTCGACATTGAAACCGAGCTGAAAATGCTGCGCGTCGCCCGCGGGCTCGAGACATTGCGGCCGGTGCGCATCGTCACCAGCTATCTCGCCGCGCATGCGACGCCTGCAGACTATAAGGGGCGCAACGCCGATTATATTGGCGATGTCGTTCTGCCGGGGCTGGAAAAAGCCCATGCGGAAGGGCTGGCGGATGCGGTTGACGGTTTTTGCGAAGGCATCGCCTTTTCCGTCGAGGAGATCGACCGGGTTTTCAAGGCGGCAAAACAATATGGCCTTCCGGTCAAACTGCATGCCGAGCAGCTTTCCAACCTTGGCGGTTCCGAGCTTGCGGCATCCTATAACGCCCTTTCGGCCGATCACCTCGAATATCTTGATGAGGGCGGTGCTAAGGCGCTGGCGAAAGCAGGAACCGTGGCCGTGCTTCTTCCCGGCGCTTTCTACGCGCTCAGGGAAAAACAATTGCCGCCGGTGCAGGCCCTGCGCGATGCGGGAGCCGACATTGCGCTGGCAACGGACTGCAACCCCGGCACTTCGCCGCTCACCTCCCTGCTGCTGACCATGAATATGGGCGCAACGCTTTTCCGCATGACCGTGGAAGAGTGCCTGACGGCGACGACACGCAACGCGGCAAAGGCGCTCGGCCTGCTTACGGAAACCGGCACGCTGGAGGCTGGAAAATCCGCTGATTTCGCCATCTGGGATATCGAGCGTCCGGCAGAACTCGTCTACCGCATCGGTTTCAATCCGCTCCACGCCCGCATTTTCAAGGGACAGAAGGTTTGCCCATGACCATGAAGACCATCACGCTTCACCCCGGCGATGTAAGCTTAGCCGATCTCGCCGAGATATACTGGGAGAACGGCAGCGCCAAACTCGACCGCAGCTTCGATAAAGGCATTGAAAAGGCGGCGGCCCGCATCGCCGAGATCGCTGCCGGCAATGCGCCGGTCTATGGCATCAATACCGGTTTCGGCAAGCTCGCTTCCATCAAGATCGACGCGGCGGATGTGGCGACGCTGCAGCGCAATCTCATCCTGTCGCATTGCTGCGGGGTCGGCGCACCGCTTCCTGAAAATGTCGTGCGGCTGATCATGGCGCTGAAGCTGGTTTCGCTCGGTCGCGGCGCATCCGGCGTGCGGCTGAAGCTGGTGCGGCTGATCGAAGCAATGCTGGAGAAGGGCGTCATCCCCGTCATTCCCGAAAAGGGTTCGGTCGGAGCTTCCGGCGATCTCGCGCCGCTTGCCCATATGGCGGCGGTTATGATGGGCGAAGGCGAAGCCTTTTATGCGGGTGCGCTTCTGCCAGCCGGCGAAGCGCTTGCGAAAGCCGGACTGACCCCGGTGGTGCTTGCCGCCAAGGAAGGACTGGCGCTGATCAACGGCACGCAGACTTCAACGGCGCTGGCGCTCGCCGGCCTTTTCCGAGTCCACCGCGCGGCGCAGGCGGCGCTGATTACCGGTGCGCTTTCCACCGATGCCGCCATGGGGTCTTCCGCACCTTTCCATCCCGATATTCACAGCCTGCGTGGTCATAAGGGCCAGATCGACGCCGGAGCCGCCCTTCGCCGGTTGCTGGAAGGTTCGGAAATCCGCGTCAGCCATATCGAGGGCGATGAGCGGGTGCAGGATCCCTATTGCATTCGCTGCCAGCCACAGGTGGATGGCGCCTGCCTCGATCTTCTGCGGCAGGTGGCCCGCACGCTGGAAATCGAAGCCAATGCCGTGACCGACAATCCGCTGGTGCTTTCAGACAATTCCGTCGTCTCCGGCGGGAATTTCCACGCCGAACCGGTGGCCTTTGCCGCCGACCAGACGGCACTTGCCATTTGCGAGATCGGCGCAATCGCCCAGCGCCGTGTTGCGCTGCTGGTCGATCCGGCCCTTTCTTATGGCCTTCCGGCCTTTCTTTCGAAGAAGCCGGGGCTGAACTCCGGCCTGATGATCGCCGAAGTCACCTCTGCCGCGCTGATGAGCGAGAACAAGCAGATGGCGCATCCGGCCTCGGTGGATTCCACACCCACCTCCGCCAATCAGGAAGACCATGTCTCCATGGCCTGCCATGGCGCGCGCCGCCTGCTGCCGATGACGGACAATCTCTTCGCCATTCTCGGCATCGAGGCGCTTTCGGCCGTGCAGGGCGTGGAACTGCGTGGGCCGCTGAAAACGAGCCCCGAACTGCAAAAGGTGATTGCGGCATTGCGCGCGGCGGTCCCTTCCCTGGAGGAGGACCGCTATATGGCGCCGGACCTGAAGGCTGCGGCGGAATTGATTGCCTCCGGCGCGCTGGTGGCGGCAATTTCGGATGGCATCCTGCCGAAGCTGGAGGTTTGAGATGATGAGGACTCTATCCTCCACTGCCGTGGGGTTACCCCCCTCTGCCCTGCCGGGCATCTCCCCCTCAAGGGGGGAGATCGGCAAGCGGCGAATACCTTGCGCCACAATATCTGGGAACATGCGGGTGCGGCATCTGATCTCCCCCCTTGAGGGGGAGATGCCCGGCAGGGCAGAGGGGGGTAACCCCACGGCAAAAGAGGCCGACCAATGAACAGACCCTTCACGCTTCACCAGGGCGCCTCGCCCATCATTCTCGGCCTGCCCCACACCGGCACGGATGTGCCGGCGGATATCTGGCAACGCCTGAACGATAACGGCAAGATTCTCGCCGATACGGACTGGCATATCCATGAGCTCTATGCCGGCCTTCTCGAGAATGCGACAACCGTAAGGGCGACCTTCCACCGTTATGTGATCGATGCCAACCGCGACCCGGCCGGGGTCAGCCTTTATCCGGGCCAGAACACAACCGGGCTTGTTCCGGAGACCGATTTCGACGGTGAGCCGATCTGGAATGAAGGACAGGAACCCGCGGCGGACGATATCGCCTATCGTCTGGAAAACTTCCACGCGCCCTATCACGCGGCTCTTGCGGCGGAAATCGAGCGGGTCAAATCCATCCACGGCATCGCCATTCTCTATGATTGCCATTCGATCCGTTCGCATATTCCCTTCCTGTTCGAAGGCAAGCTGCCGGATTTCAACATCGGCACGGATATGGGCAAGACCTGCGATCCGGCCATCGAAAAAATCGCCGTCGAGGTGACCGCCGCAGCGGAGGGGTACGACAGCATCCTGAACGGTCGTTTCAAGGGCGGCTGGACGACGCGCCATTACGGAAAACCGCAGAGCAGCGTGCACGCCATTCAGATGGAGCTGGCGCAGTCCACCCATCTTCAAAGCGAGACGCCGCCTTTTGCCTATGACACGGGCAAGGCCGAACGGCTTCGCTCCCATCTCAAAACCATTCTCACGCGCATGGAAAAATTTGCGCTCGGCACGAAACGATAAGGGGAAAACACATGAACAATCCACGCCACAATATTCGCGATGTCCGCTCGCCGCAGGGCACTGACCTCAATGCCAAAAGCTGGATGACGGAAGCGCCGCTGCGCATGCTGATGAACAATCTCGACCCTGATGTGGCCGAGCGCCCGCATGAGCTGGTGGTCTATGGCGGTATCGGCCGCGCCGCCCGCACGTGGGACGATTTCGACCGTATCGTCGCGACGCTGAAGGATCTGAACGAGGATGAAACCCTCGTCGTGCAGTCCGGCAAGCCGGTCGGCGTGTTCCGCACCCATAAGGACGCGCCGCGCGTGTTGATCGCCAATTCCAACCTCGTGCCGCACTGGGCGAACTGGGATCATTTCAACGAGCTGGATAAGAAGGGCCTTGCCATGTACGGCCAGATGACGGCCGGTTCGTGGATCTACATCGGCACGCAGGGCATCGTACAGGGCACCTATGAAACCTTTGTCGAGGCCGGCCGCCAGCATTATGACGGCAACCTGAAGGGCAAGTGGATTCTCACCGGCGGTCTCGGCGGCATGGGCGGCGCACAGCCGCTGGCCGCCGTCATGGCCGGCGCCTGCTGCCTTGCCGTCGAATGCGATGAAACCCGCGTCGATTTCCGTCTGCGCACCCGTTATGTCGATGCGAAGGCGCATACGCTCGATGAGGCGCTGGCCCTGATCGACCAATGGACCAAGGCGGGCGAGGCGAAATCCGTCGGCCTGATCGGCAATGCGGCGGAAATCTTCCCGGAACTCGTCCGTCGCGGCGTTCGTCCCGATATCGTTACCGACCAGACCTCGGCGCACGATCCCGTCCATGGTTACCTTCCGGCCGGATGGACCGTTGCCGAATGGCGCGCCAAGCAGGAAAGCGACCCGAAGGCCGTTGCGGCTGCCGCTCGCGCCTCGATGAAGGTGCATGTGCAGGCCATGGTCGATTTCTGGAACGCCGGCGTTCCGACGCTCGATTACGGCAACAATATCCGCCAGGTCGCCAAGGATGAGGGCCTGGAAAACGCCTTCGCCTTTCCGGGCTTCGTGCCGGCCTATATCCGCCCGCTGTTTTGCCGCGGCATCGGCCCGTTCCGCTGGGCGGCCCTTTCCGGCGATCCGGAAGACATCTACAAGACCGACGCCAAGGTGAAGGAACTGCTGCCAGACAACAAGCACCTGCACAACTGGCTGGACATGGCGCGCGAGCGCATCGCGTTCCAGGGCCTGCCCGCGCGCATTTGCTGGGTCGGCCTTGGCGACCGTCACCGTCTCGGCCTTGCCTTCAACGAAATGGTCAGGAACGGTGAGCTGAAGGCGCCGATCGTCATTGGTCGCGACCATCTGGATTCCGGCTCCGTCGCCTCGCCCAACCGCGAGACCGAGGCCATGAAGGATGGCTCGGACGCCGTTTCCGACTGGCCGCTTCTCAATGCGCTGCTCAACACCGCATCTGGCGCGACCTGGGTGTCGTTGCACCACGGCGGCGGCGTCGGCATGGGCTTCTCGCAGCATTCCGGCATGGTCATCTGCGCCGATGGCACCGACGATGCCGCTCGCCGGCTGGAGCGCGTGCTGTGGAATGACCCGGCAACCGGCGTCATGCGCCATGCCGATGCCGGTTACGACATCGCCGTGGAATGCGCCAAGGAACAGGGCCTGCGCCTGCCCGGCATTCTCGGCAATTGATCCTCTTTCGGCCGGAAAGAGAAACACCTTTTTCCGGCCGATCCCTCTCAAAAGTGGAAAACCATGACCCTGCTGCGCGCAAGCGACTACAAGCGAATGCCCTGGAAAAACGGCGGCGGCGAAACGGTGGAAATCGCCATCTTTCCACCCGCGTCTTCCGTCGAGAATTTCGACTGGCGCATCAGCATGGCGACGGTGGCGAGCGACGGGCCGTTTTCGATCTTCCCCGGCATAGACCGCACCCTCTCCATTCTTGAGGGAAACGGCATGGCGCTGGCAATTGCGGCCGGCGATCCGCTGTTGCTGACAATGGAAAGCCCACCCCTGTCCTTTCCGGCCGATGTTCCCGTGAATGCGACCCTACCCGATGGCGCGATCACCGATCTGAACGTCATGACTCGCCGTTCGCGCTTTCGTCATGTCGTTAAAAGGCATTCAGGCCCATTTTCGGGAAAAGCCGCCGGAAACACGACGCTTGTTCTGGCGCTCGACCCGCTGACGATTTTAAACGGTGAAGGCAAGGACCGATTGGGGAAGCTGGATGGTCTGCTGATCGAAGGCGGTTTACCGTTCACCGTCGAAGGGGATCGAAGCGAAAGCGCCTTTTTCCTGATCACGCTCGAGCGTCTCTGAAGCCTTCCGGAAAAGGCTTCACAAATTCCGTCCAGATAACGCTCAAACCGCTGCCGCCTCAGTCCAGCCCCAGCGGATCGGCCACCCGTGGCCAAAGCTCAAGGCTCGCCTTGCGATAGGGCGTTTTTGCCGGATCGGTCGGATAAGATGTCGGGGCCGCGATATAAACGATCTCGGAGGCGACCGGCGCAAACCCCGCATGAAAATGGTTGGTGGACTTGACCAGCAGCACGTCTTTTTTCGCGAAATCCACGCCGAGATTGGAAAAGATATCCGGCTCATAAGTTTGCGTGCGGCTGGTGATGAGGATGATATCGATCTGCGTACCGAGCGGCCGAACGACGGCGGTACGACCGAGCGTGACGCGGCTGTTGCGGAAACTCTGCCAACCGGCCTCGGCCGCGCGCATCACCTTTATGCGGAAATCGAGCGGCTCGCCGCCTTCCGGGCTGGATTTGCCGCCGATGCGCAGATCGATCTCGGCGCCCTCGCCCGCCGCGTGACAGAAAGACACCGCAATCGGGTCCCAGATCGTCGCGACGGCGATATTGTCCATGCCGCGCTCTACCATGCGCCGCAGAATATGGGTGGCGTCACCGGCGACACCGCCGCCCGGATTGTCCCAGATATCGGAGACGACGACCGGCCTATCCGGATTGTTGCGGCGAATGGCAAGAACCTGATCGAGACCGGATTCCGTATCGAGCATCGGCATGGCGGTCAGTTTGCGCATGGCATAAAGCTCATGGCCGAGCTTTTCAGCCAGCGCATCGCCCTTTGCCCTGTCATTATCGGTCACGACAACAATGCGCGTTCCCATATCCGGCACATCGCCCGCCATGAAACCGTGAATGACGGAAATCGACAGGACGCCATCCTGGCCTTCCATGGCCTTCAGCCGGTCGACGTAAGAGCGCATCGGCTCGCGGCTGGTGGGATAAATGGTGATCATGCGGCAATCGAAAGTGGAGATGACCGGCTTGATCTCCCCCCGAAGCGTGCGCAGCGCCATTTCCACCACATGCTCTCCGCGCTCTTCGAAATCCGTATGCGGAAATTCCAGAAACGTCGCCATGATATCGAGATTTTTGACCCGAAGCGGCGTCAGATGGCTGTGCGGATCGAATTCCGCCGCAACCAGCACATCCGGTCCGACCAATGCGCGGATGCGTGACAGGAAATCCCCTTCCGGATCGTCATAACCCTGCGCCACCATGGCGCCGTGCAGACCGAGCACCACGGCATCGACCGGCAGGGCCGCACCGAGTTCGGCGAGTATCGTATCCCGCAGCGTTTCATAGGTCTGGCGCTGGATAAGGCCCGCCGGTTCCGCCCAGCAGGAAGTTCCCTCTATTACCGTGAACCCTTCCGCCTTACCACGACGGCGCAAGATCGGCACTGGCGACGAGCAGAGCGTCGGCGTTTCGGGATGCTCCCCCGGCCCGGCATAAAAAGCCGCGCGAAAGGCGTCCATATCCGTCGGGACTGGTGAAAACGTGTTGGTTTCGGTGGCGAGTGACGCCGTGAAGATGCGCATGTCTCTAGATTCTCGTTACCGCAATCTGCCCTTCGGCAGCTTTATTTCAGAATTTAATTAGCCGGGTAATTTTACCAGACCGTGCCGCGTGCCGCGACCTGCTCAACCCGCGTTACAACGCCGTTTCGATGAAAAACCATCCTGTCGAAAAGATTGCTGACGACGCAGGTGTGGTTCGGAACGATCTTGACCACGTCGCCGATTTCAGGCCGGCCCGAGGCACAGCCCGATAGATCGACAACCGCATGTTCTTCCGAAAGCGAGATGATTTTCGCATCTTCATAGCTCTCGAGCAGCCCGTAATCGCTGAAACCCAAGAGATCCGAGGTCAAGGCCTTGGAGCCGCAATCCAGCACGGCCCGATCGGTTGTCGGTCGCGATACGACGGTGGCAAGAACATGCATGGCGAGATCGCCCGCCGTGCAATGTCCGGCGCGCAGCATGGCGCGATCATTATAGACATAGGTGCCGGCCCGATGTTCGGTGGCGGAAGGAACGAGATGGGCGGCATAAAAATCCGGAGAACCGCCGCTGGACCGCACCGGGCAATCCATGCCCTTTGCCGCCAGCAATGCCATGGTCTCGCGAAGGAAGTTCTCCACCGTCGCGGCTCCGCCCGGTGCCGGATAAGTCAAAATACCCTTGAATGTGAGGCCCGGTGCCGCAGCGATCTTTTCCGCAAGCGCCAGTGCCGCTTCCGGCGTCTGCACACCGCAGCGCTTGCCGCCCGTGTCGCATTCGACCAGTACGGCAAGCGGCCTTGCCGCGTCGAATGTATCGGCAAGGCCTGCAATCGTGACCGCACTATCGGCAACCACGCTCAGCCGGCCGATGCGCGCATTCAACGCCTTCAGCCGCGACAGCTTTGCTGCACCGAGAATATTGTAGGTGATCAGAATGTCGTCGAAACCGGCGTCCGCAAAAACCTCCGCCTCACTGACTTTCTGGCAATTAATGCCGATGGCGCCGGCCTGAATCTGCTGTTTGGCGACGGCGGGTATCTTGTGCGTCTTGATATGCGGCCGAAAGGCCTTGCCGTGGTCATTTAGATAGGATTGCGCCCTGAGGATATTGGCAGCCAGCCTGTCCTCGTCGATGACAGGCATCGGCGTCGAAATCGCATTGAGGGGTGTGCCCGCATCAGGCCAGGGATAGGTCATCATCTACTCTCAAACATCGAAAACTTGGGCCTCAGGCCAGCGGCTTATAGGCGATAACGTCCATTTCCACCTTGGCATCAACCATCAGCGGCGATTGCACGGTGGAGCGTGCTGGCGGATGATCGATGAAATATTTCTGGAAGACGGCGTTGAAGCTCGAAAAATCCCGGGCATCGTCCAGCCAGACATTGACCTTGACCACATCCGCAAGCGTACAATCGGCAAGCGCCAGAACATCCTTGATATTCGCAACCACCTGCTCGGTCTGCGCCACGATCCCGCCGGTCACCACCTCACCATCGACGGTCGGCACCTGCCCGGAAACATACACGAAATCGCCGGCCCGGACGGCCTTGGCAAATGGCCGCCGCTGTCCGCCAGCCTGATTGTCCGCCGCCTCATATCGTATCAGTTTCGGCTTTTGCATAAATCCTCGCAAATTATTTTCATAATTTCAGAAATTTTCGCGATTTGTAGCCGATTTTATGACGCATATCCATAAGCAATGTAAATTATTTAGCAATCGCGCACATTACGCGCGAAATCGGCTGCCGTGCTTGCCGCCCATGATTATTGCGAAATATATGGCTCAGGGTCGATATATGGTGTGATTCATGGGGAACTGCATGCCTATAATGCGGCCCCTGTGGGCATTCGCGCTGCGTTACACCCGCCAAATTCGGCATCCGTGGAGTTTCCAGCACATTATTCAGAGAACAAGTTTGCCGCGGCTAACCTCGGAGAAGAGGTACTAAAAACGATGGAAACAAAGATGTGTCTCGCATCCGCCGGTCCTTCAACCAGCTCACCCCCGTGCGGAAAGCCGATCGTTCGCCATAACTCTATCCGTGATCTCCTGCGCAATCTTCTGCGCCTGCACGCGAATATCCGGAACGGCGGTAATTTCCCAGAAGCGACCCGCCGTCAGCGCACCGGCGGCGAAAAGACCGGGCCAGCTTCGTCCGTCCGTCCGCAATAAACGGGACTGACCATCGACTTCCACCCCGAGCCCGAAAGGATCGAGCAAAATAACGCCATCGCCGCGCATCGTTTCAAGAAGCCGCGAATGGCCGATGCCGGCCCGCTCCATTCCCGTGCAATTGATGACCCAATCGACCTGGAGCTCCTTCAATATCTGCGTATGCCTGCGTCGGTAACGCACGGCGATCCCCTCCTCTCCTTCTTCTATGGAGCGAAGGTAACCCGCATGAATTTCAAGAACACCATCTGAAAGCAACGTCCCGAAAGCGCCAGACACTTCGGGTGCGATACGGTGCCGGTGGATGTTCCACCAGGGCAAGGCATGCCGAAGGAACCGGCTCCGCTGGGGAGGTGTGAGACGTTGCCAAAGCGATTGAGTTTGCGGCCGCAAGCCATCCATGACGGCGCGCCACGGCGCGCCATTGCGCACCTGCTTGCGCAGAGAGTGCAGCAACCAGCTGATCTCCGTCGAGCCTTCAGGTAGATTCGGCCCCACGGGCGGTGACGGCGGGCTGACATGCGGATGCGGCACCAGGCCACGACGGGAGAGAACATGGATCGGCCCCAGATGTCCTTTTCCCCTCAGAGTCAAAACCTGATCGATCATCGTCAGGCCCGAACCCAGAATACAGATGCGATCCCCGGCTTTGATTTTGGACAACCATCCCGGCTGCCAGCAGTGGCCGATGATACGTTGCGGGCCCTCTTCTTCCTTTGCGAGAGTTTGCACCGGCAAACTCGCAGCGCCGACGCCCAGACACAGAACGACATTCTGCGCGCGCAGCGGCTCACCATTTTCCAGCGTAAAAGAAAATCCGCCTGTGGCATCCGGTCGACAGGCCGAAGCCTTGGCCCGAACGAAGTCCACCCGGGCTCGTTGCTCCCTGCTTCTAAGCAGGCCAGCCAGTCTGTCGCGAAGATAAAGACCATAGTCACCGCGCGAGGCGAACAGCAGGGGATTGTCCGCGATCCCGTTTTCCGCCAACCAGTCGACAAAGTCATCCGGCTTGTCAGGGAAGACACTCATTCGCCCGGCCGGCACATTCAGACGATGATAGGGGAGTTCCGTGCGATAAGCGGTGCCGCGCCCGAGATCCGACTCATCGCCGACGATAGCGATAGAGGCTTCCGCCGGCAGGGACGACAGAAGATGGGCGGAGGTACAGATGGCCGAAAAACCCGACCCGACGAGAGCGACATCATAGGACATTCATTCCTCCAACCTGCGACAGCTTGAACAGCCAGACGACGGGTGTCGAACCCAACGATACTCTAGTCAACGAGTAGAGATTAAACAGATGCGAATGTCTACCCTTCACTTTCTGGCGCCGGGATTATCGGAGCCATAGAAGGTCAAACCCAAAGTTAGCCGCGGCTAACCCCGCACAGCGCGGATATTCGGCGCACCAAAAGACGCGACAACGCCCTTCATTATGATCGACAACGAGAAGTTAGCCGCGGCTAACCGTCAAACCGTCACAAAAAGCAAATGTGATTCTTCCACAATGCTTTAGCGGCACTTTCCAACCTGAGAAAAAAGCCTATTGCGCCAAAAAGAGAATCGGCGCTTATATCTCAGTTGCGGAAAAAACCGCCTTTTTCGAAAAAAACCGCTACTGCAATTTCGAGCGAAAGAAGACCGATGACACAGAGTGCCGATTTAAGACGTGCCGCAGGAGCACCCGACCTGACGAGTCTTATACAACAGCATTCGGCTGCGTTGTCAGCCCAATTGCAGGCTCATAATGCAAATACATTTTCACCGCACACCGAAAAGAGCATGCGCCATTTTTCACCGGCGGAAACCGCACGGTTGATCGGCATCGGCGAAGCCTATCTTCGCCAGATCGCCGCCGAGCGTCCGGAGCTCGACGCGGCGCAGGCTTCCGGTCGTCGTTCCTATTCCGTGGAGGATATGGACGAGATCAGAAAATTCCTCGATCAGGGCGCGCGTGGCACACGCCGTTATCTGCCGCATCGCCGTGACGGCGAAGAGTTGCAGGTCATCGCGGTCATGAACTTCAAGGGCGGTTCTGGAAAAACCACGACATCGGCGCATCTGGCACAATATCTCGCGCTGCGCGGTTACCGGGTGCTTGCCATCGATCTCGATCCGCAGGCCAGTCTGTCCGCTCTCTTCGGTCATCAGCCGGAGATCGATGTCGGTCCGAATGAAACGCTTTATGGCGCGATCCGTTACGACGACGAACGCCGGCCGATCGCCGAGATCGTTCGTGGCACCTATATTCCCAATCTCCATATCGTCCCGGGCAATCTGGAGCTTATGGAATTCGAACACGACACGCCCCGCGCGCTGATGCGTCGCGCGCCAGGCGATACGTTGTTTTTTGCCCGCATCGGCCAGGCGATAGCCCAGGCGCAGAACTTCTATGACGTCGTGGTCATCGATTGCCCGCCGCAGCTTGGTTACCTGACGCTTTCGGCGCTGACGGCCGCCACATCGGTTCTCGTCACCGTTCATCCGCAAATGCTTGATGTGATGTCGATGAACCAGTTCCTTGCCATGACCGGCGATCTTCTCGCCGAAATCGGCAGGGCGGGAGCGCGGTCCGACTATAACTGGATGCGTTACCTGATCACCCGCTTTGAACCGAGCGATGGGCCGCAGAACCAGATGGTCGCCTTCCTGCGCTCGATTTTCGGTGAAAACGTCCTCATCCACCCGATGCTGAAGAGCACGGCCGTATCGGATGCCGGACTGACCAACCAGACACTTTTCGAAGTGGAAAGAACCCAGTTCACCCGGTCCACCTATGACCGTGCGCTGGAAGCCATGAACAACGTAAACGCTGAAATCGAAGGACTGATTAAAAAAGCGTGGGGTAGGGCAGCATGAGCAGAAAACAGATCTTCGCCAATCTCGGCACGCCGGGCGCCGACAGCAACGAGACTGCCACCGAGCGGTCGCGTCCGCGTATCCGGCCCATCCTCGGTTCTCCGGAACTCGTGACGGATGTTCTGAATTCCCCGGTTGGCATGATCGGCCAGTCGCTCAATGAAGTATCGGAACGCGCCAAGCGGGCAGAAGAGATCGAAAGGCAGCTCGCGGAGGGTCTTACGATCGTTTCGCTCAGCCCTGCCGATATCGACCCCTCTTTCATACCGGATCGCATGCCAGCCTCTGAAGAGGCGGATGCAGGTCTGGTAGAGGCCATTCGTGAACAGGGCCAGCAGGTTCCCATTCTTGTGCGCCCGCACCCCGAATTCCCTGGTCGTTATCAGGTCGCCTTCGGCCATCGTCGCCTGCGCGCCGTTTCCAGCCTCGGTATTCCGGTCAAGGCGGTCGTTCGTGATCTCAGCGACGAGCAGCTGGTGGTCGCCCAGGGACAGGAAAACAACGAACGTCGCGACCTCACCTATATCGAAAAGGCACGTTTTGCCCAGAAACTGCAGATGCGGTTTCCTCGGGATACGATCATGGCCGCCATGTCGCTGCACAAGGGCGATCTTTCCAACATGCTTTCGGTTGTCGGCCGCATTCCCGAGGATCTGGTCGATCTGATTGGCCCGGCCCCGACTGTCGGCCGTCGTAACTGGATGGATCTTGCCGATCAGCTTTCCTCCTCGCAGGTCAAGGAAGCAGCCCGCGCCTATGTCAAGGATGCATCGGTTGCCGCCCTGCCATCGGAAGAACGTTTCAAGTCGCTCCTGGATTTCCTGAAGCCCAAGGCGCAGGCGAAAAAAACCGGCGTCTGGTCATCGCAAACCGGCGGCCGGCTGGCGAAAGTGGTCGAGAGCGACCGCAAGCTGGATATCTCCATCGACAAGAACGAAGCCCCGGAATTTGCCGAGTTCGTTCTCGAACATCTTCAGACGCTGTTTGCCGAATACCGGTCCAAGCAGTGATTTTTAACTCGAACGACTAACAGGAGACGCATCACAAAAGAAAAAAGCCCCCGAACGTTGCCGCGCGGAAGCCTTTCTTTGATTTAAGCACCCGAAGAATCTCATTTCCGCGAATCATAGTCAAGAGTCTTGGCATCGAATTTTTCGGTGAGCGATTTTCTTTTGCCTTGTGAAAGGTGAAAGACATGGACAGCACATGTGTAACGACGCCCTTTGGGCGGCGAGCGATGTCGTTTGGCGTCCTCGCGACCCAGTTTGCCGCACAGAAAAACAAGAAAATCGAAGCGGTCGATAAATGGAAACTCTATCGTTCGGTCTGCGAAGCCAGGCCCCTGCTCGGCGTGACTGATCGTTCACTTGCGGTCCTGAACGCGCTTTTGAGTTTTTATCCGAAAAACGAGCTTTCCAGCGAAGCCGGATTGGTCGTCTTCCCGTCGAACACGCAATTGTCGCTCAGGGCCCATGGCATGGCCGAGCAGACATTGCGCCGGCACCTTTCGGCTCTTGTCGAGGCCGGTCTCATCATTCGCAAAGACAGCCCGAACGGAAAACGATACGCCCGCAAGCACAGGGGAGGGGAAATCAGCGAGGCTTATGGTTTTTCGCTGGCGCCGCTTCTTGCCCGCAAAGCGGAAATCGAGGAACTGGCCGAACGCATTGTCAGCGAGCGGCTCGATCTTCAGCGGCTTCGTGAAAACATCAGCCTTTGCCGCCGCGATATTCAGAAACTCTGCGAGATGATTGCCGCGAGCGGTGAAGTCGAGACCTTCGAAGGGTTTCAGACCCGCTACAACGCCATTGCCGGCTCTCTCGGCCGCAATTCCAAGCCTGCGGAACTTCGGGAAATCGCCGGATTTTTGGCCTCTTTGCGCGCGGAAGTTACCAACTATCTGGAAAATATTGAAAAATCGGAAAAAACGGGCGGCAATGACTGCCAAAATGAGCGCCTCATAAAGAATTCAGAATCCGAATCCATATCTGAACGGCAAGATTTGCGCGAACCGGCAACTGTTGCACCTGCCAGCACGGCATGCACCCAGCGGGCATATGTGGCACCCGTCAGTGCAAAAGCTTCGCCGCAATCAGCAAAGCCTGTTCCTCATAAGCAATTTTTTGTTCCTGATATTGTTTTGGTTTTGAAGGCTTGCCCGGATATCTCGCTCTATGCCCCAAGCGGAGCGGTTACCGGATGGCGCGATCTCGAAGTGGCAACATCCGTCATCAAAACCATGTTCAACATCAGCCAGTCGGCGTATCAGGATGCGCTTGTCACATTCGGCCGGCAGGGAACGGCAGCCATTCTCGCATGCCTTTTGCAGAAAGCAGACCAGATAAGCTCGCTCGGCGGATATCTGCGTAATCTGACTCGTAAGGCGCAGGAAGGCGGCTTTGATGTGCAGACAATGCTTCTGGCGCAATTGCGAGGGCGTAAGGACGCCATGGAGGCGAGCATGCTTTCGTGAGTTCACACGGCCGTGGAAATGGTCATCGCTTGCGGAAAAAGCAGACGGAAGTTACATTAACGCCGTTTCCGCAAGTAGAAAGAGATTCGCATGAGGCTGCTGCAGCAACAGTGCAGCCGGTGGATTTCTATGGTTAATGCAAGGTAATGAAAACTAAGTTCGGTTTAGCTTTCGTTTGCGTTTTTCCATGATTGGTTTCAATCGCTTGAGTCGAGGGTATTTTTCGTCGAAATTGCGACGAGAAGAGCGGAAATGCGTAATCTGTACGCGCGGAGCACCTGGCAAAACAGGCGTGCGATACTGAATAGAAGCGCATGCCCGGGTGCCGCAAAACCGGAATATGGCCCATCGGAAGTAAATGCACGGTCGACAGACAAAGCCTCGCGCCAAAACAGCGAGGTTGAACTTTCTGCAAGGTCCTGCGTTTGCGCTTGATTGCTTGAACGGATGGCTGAGCTGATGAATTTTCCGGATGACATGGAACTGGCCGTCGCCCTCTACATGGCGGACAACGCTTTGCCCCGGGAAAGGGCGATCGAAAAGCTCCTGAGAGCGGAGCTCGAAAATACTGGCCATCTGCCCGGTGGCGAAGGTCGGCCGCCGGAGATCGTCGATGGGCAACCGAGCGCGGACTATGTTCAATATAGCTCCTACCTTGATGCGGATAGCTGACGAGCAGCGGAACCAAAGCGGGCGAGGGCTGTTTATGGCGCAGATAATTGTGCCAGGATATGCGTCCCATGTTTCCCAGATCATTTTTTATCTCAGCCGCACTCGCCGCGATGACGAGCCTGCCGGCAATTGCCCAGCCTCTTGAGGTCAGCACGCTTGCGGTTTCCAGCGCCGACAGCATTCCACTTTTGCCAAAGGCTGCGACCCCGAACTACATTACCGACGTGTCCGGGAAGAAAGTCCGTCTGGTTGGGCCGCGCTTTTATCCCGACAGTGCGCGGGCGCTGGAGTTTCCCGGCCGAAGCTCGAACCCGGTTGCATCGGGGAGCGAAGAGGCTTTGTCGCAACGGTGAGGGGGCGTGGTGAGAAGACCGGTCGAAATCTTGCGGCGGAGGTGGAATGAGAACCGGGGGTGAGCTTCAAGGACGCAAAGCGGATGCGGAAAGCTGGATAAGGCAGGAGGGCCAGGACGCCGGCAAGGCCAGCTTCCCCGAACTGTTCTTCGATCTGGTCTTTGTTTTCGCGCTGATCCAGCTCTCCCACGCTCTGGCCAAGGATTTTGGGCCGACGGCCGCGCTTGAGGCTGGCATCCTGATATTGTCGCTCTGGTGGCTATGGATACACACCACCTGGATCACAAACCTGCTGAACACGGAAAGGGAGCCAGTCAGGATCCTGCTGTTCGTGCTGATGTTCGGCGGCGTTCTGCTGGCCATCGCGCTGCCGGAGGCTTTTGCGGAACAGGGCCTTGTCTTCGCCCTGATCTACAGCGTGATGCAGGTCGGTCGAAGCCTGTTCGCCCTCTATGCGTTCAGGGGTGAAGACCGGCAGTCTTTTCTGGTCTTCGTGCGCGTGACGATCTGGCTCGTGGTATCGAGCCTGTTCTGGCTGGCCGGTGGGCTCGTCGATCTGGCGGATCGCATTCTCCTGTGGGGCATCGCACTTGCAATTGAATATGCCGGCCCCGCCTGCCGTTATGTCGTGCCGGGTGTGGCCTCGAGCGACGAGGACAGGCTGCATCTTTCCGGCGAGCATCTGGCGGAGCGATGCGCGCTTTTCGTCATCATCTGCCTTGGCGAAACGATCCTGACCACGGGACGCACGGCCACCGAATATATGAATTCGGGCCTGACATTCATCGTCTTCTGCTCCGCTTTCGTCAGTACCGTGGCGATGTGGTGGATTTATTTCCATCACGGGCAGGAGGAGGCTTCGAGAAAAGCCGAGAATGCCGAAGAAAAGGCGAAGATCGCCCATAATCTTTTTAACTACGGGCATTTGCCCATCGTAGCCGGCATCATCCTGACGGCGGTGGGTGAGGATTTCAGCCTCTCCCATGCGCGGGATGGCGCAACGATGCGGGAGGCGCTCGCCATTCTCGGCGGTCCGGTCCTGTTTCTGGCGGGCAATATCGGCGTCAAGATCGCCGTCGCCTATCAGCGACCGGTGTCGCATTTTGCCGGTGTGGCGGCGCTCTGCCTGCTTTTGCCGGTGCCGGGTATTCCGCTTTTCGTGCTGCAACTGGCTAGCACGGGAATTCTTCTGCTTGTCGCCCTTTGGGAATATCTGGCACTGAAAAGGGCGGTCGCCAATGCCTGACCCTGATCAGGCGTTGACGAGATTGCGCGCCCTGTCGTTCCAGAGCCGAAGGCTGCGGGCATAGGCTTCCTCGAAGGGCAGAGCCATATCGTTGACCAGCATCAGCGCGATGGCTGCCGTCGAGATGATAATGGTTTCTGCCCTTTCGTCCCTTGCGGCACCCGTCCAGACCGCCCGCCAATATTCGAAGGTTGTGAACATGGTAGGCATTTCGGCGGGCGGCGTTTCGCGTGCGGGAACGATGAATTCCACATCCTTTCCCTTCGAAAGACCGAAAATCCGGGTGCTGCGAAACGGCGTGAATTGCGCGAAATCCCGCGTATTGCCGAGAATGGCGAGGTTTTCCACCGAAAGCAGTCGCGCCGTGTCCCGATGAAGTTCCTGATAGGACGGGCGGGCGACGCCGATGATCGTGCTTCTGGCGCGAAGCGGATTGAGAAGATGCACGACCGTATTGAGCGGCAGGCGCATCTCCAGAATGCCGTACAGGCCGAGCAGGCTTTGAAACTGCAGGGACAGACCGCCGATCGGCAGGTAAGCGATGCGTTCCGAGGCCGTGGCTTTCGCCGCCTGCGAAAGCGAGTGGCAAAGGGGGATGCCGCAGGCCTGTGCTGCAAGTTCAAGCTTGCCGCCGTTTTCTCCCTGTCCCACATGCCCGTGCAGCAGGACGCTGTATCCCGCCATGGCGACAAGACGCGCGGAATGAAGGAACCACGGCGCATCGCGATGTTTCGGCGACATATAAGCGGGCCAGTCGAGATCCGCCGATGCTGGAGCTTGCTGGCCCCTCTCTATATGTCGCCACATGGCTTCGATGAAACCGGCAAGCTCCGCCGCGGTCACGCCGCGATAATTCATGGTGGCAAGCAGCGCGCCTATCTGTATCGGGTCGGCATCTCCGTCGAGAATGATCGAGAGCGCATCCATCGCTTCCACCTGGCTGAGCGGGCGGCTGTTGCCGATGCCCATCGCCGAGGTTGCGATATATTTGGCAAGCCTCTGCTGCGGATCAGCATTGTGGCCGATGCGCGCGAGACGGTCGGCGATGTTTTCCGGTGTCGGCTGACCTTCCAGAAGAACGCTGGGGCGAAGCGAAAGCGGCGGCGCCTTCATCAGCACGGGCCGCTCCCAGCCGCTTGCACTGGCGTTGGCCGGGGCGGCGGGTTTTTCCTGCGAATAGTCGATAAGGTTCTCGGCCTCCGCCGCCAGCGAACGAATGCGCAGCCGCATGTTTTCGGCAAAGGGGGTGGGACGCAGGCCCTGACCGGTGCGCAGAAAAAGCTGGTCGCCGTATCTTTCGCGCAGCTGCTGCAATATCCGGCTCATCGAAGATGTCGGCAGTCCCATGCCCGCCGCAGCGCGGCTGACGCTGCCTTCCCGCAACAACGCATCGAAAGCGACAAGTAGTTTCAGCTGCCCAAGCCTGTCGGGCCTTGTCGTGGAGGCTGGTTCATCTTTTCTCTTGCCGGTTGTCATCTTGCGATTTTTTTACTCCACCGCTTGTCCGGGGAGCCCTTTTTGCAATTTCTGGAATTTAGAACTGTTCGAAAACAAACGCGTTGCGCCCGCACTCCCTCCTAAATAAGTGGGGTTAAATTCTCAAGTTAAATGCGGGGGCGTAACATGGAATTGAAGTACCGCGGTCGAGATATGGCGGCGACGATAATAAAGGCCGGTCTTTCGGCAGCAATGGCGGGAACGGCGCTTGGCATTGCTCTGCCCGTTTTTGCGCAGCAGGCGTCTGAGGGGAACACGGTTCTTCAGCAGATCGTCGTCACCGCATCCGGTTTCGAGCAGAATGTGAAGGACGCTCCGGCCAGCATTACGGTTGTGACGCGGGAAGATCTGGAAAAGGGATCCTATCGCGATCTGACCGATGCCCTGCGGGAAGTTCAGGGCGTATCCGTCACCGGCATTGCCAATGAAAAGGATATTTTCATTCGCGGTCTGCCCGGCGCTTACACGCTGGTTCTGGTTGACGGCAAGCGGCAGAGCACGCGTGATGCCCGCACCAATGGCAATTCCGGTTTCGAACAGAGTTTCGTGCCGCCGGTTTCGGCGATCGAGCGTATCGAAGTGGTGCGGGGGCCGATGTCCTCGCTTTATGGTTCGGATGCCATGGGCGGTGTCATCAACATCATCACCCGCAAGGTCGGCGATGTCTGGTCAGGTTCCGTCACCACCGAAGGCACGGTTCAGCAGCATTCCAAATTCGGCAATAGCGGCCAGATCTCCTGGTACGCCAACGGACCGATCCTGAAGGACCAGCTGGGTCTGCAGCTCTGGGGCAGGGGTTTCACACGCGGCGAAGACCGTATTCTTAGCGGCACCACGGGCGCCAAGGAATATGATTTCAACGGTCGTCTGACGTTTACACCCAACGAAGATCACGACATCTATCTCGAAGGCGGCAAGACGCGGCTGCGCCGCAGCGCCGAGCCCGGCGACACGCTGGCGGCGACCGACGCCAACGGCACCTACAATACCAATACGCGTGACCATTGGTCATTGTCGCATACCGGACGCTGGGGGCCGACCACGTCCGAATTCTCGTTCCAGCAGGAATGGGCGGAGCGTACCAACTTCACCAGAAATATCCGCACCGGCCGCGTGACAGAAAACCCGCGCTCGCCGGAAGTGCGCAACACCGTTCTCGATGGCAAGTTCACCACGCCGTTCGAATTGTTCGGCAACCACACGCTGGTCACGGGCGGACAATATTTCGAAGCGCGGCTGACGGACCAGAACCCGGGACGCCGTACTGGCCGCGACGAGACATTCTCGGCGACGCAATGGGCGCTCTTCCTTGAGGACGAATGGCGCATTGTCGATAATTTCGCGCTGACGGGCGGTCTTCGTCTCGATAATCACGAGAAGTACGGCGATCATTTCAGCCCGCGTCTTTACGGCGTCTGGAGCGCGACCGAGGAACTGACGATCAAGGGCGGCATCTCTACAGGTTTCCGCGCCCCGGAAATCCGCCAGATCGCACCGGGTTATGCCTATACGACGGGTGGTGGCGGTTGCACCTATGGCCCGAGCGGCACCTGCGGCGTGATTATCGGCGATCCCAACCTCGAAGCGGAAAAGAGCACGAGCTATGAAGTGGCCGCGCTTTGGGACAATGGCGACGTCGCTCTCGGCGCCACCTATTTCTACACCGATTTCAAGGACAAGATTTCCAACGCGCTGGTGCTCAATCCGGATGGAACGCCGGCCCGCTGGAGCGAAGACCGCAACTATCGTCTCTGGTACAATTACAACATCGACGATGCGGTCATTCAGGGTGTGGAACTGACGGCGACATGGTATGCGACGTCGGACCTGACGCTGCGCGGCAACTATACCTATACGCATTCCGAACAGAAAACCGGCGACTATGAAGGCTTCCCGCTGGCGCGCACGCCGGAACATATGGCCAATCTGCGCGGCGACTGGGTAACCCCAATCGACGGTCTGGAAGCCTGGGCCTCGCTGAATTACCACGGATCGGAAATCAATGCCGGCCCGCGCATCGGCACCAACGGCACGCCGGTAACGATCAACGGCAAGGCGGGGCGTAAATATGACGCCTACACGACCCTCGATATCGGCGCGAAATATGCGGTCGCCGAAAATGTCGATCTGAATGCCGCCATCTACAATGTCTTCGACAAGGATGTCGGCACCGACGATTTCAACACCGTCATGGAAGGCCGCCGTTTCTGGATCAGCATGACAGCGAAATTCTGATCCGCGGTCAACATTCACGAAATTTGGAGGCGCCTTTGGGCGCCTCTTTTTTTGGGCCATCGCCTATTGACCTCAACTATGGTTGAGGAATTATACCGGCTGCTCTTCACTATGTTTCCGCGTTTTCCGAGCGGAAATCGTTACGGAAGCAGGAGCCAGAATGGAAAATACCGTATTCAAGCACAGCCTGACGGTTGGGGAGGTTGCCCGCCGCAGCGGCATCGCCGTGTCCACCATCCATTTTTACGAGGCGAAGGGGTTGATTGAAGGTTGGCGAACCGCCGGTAACCAGCGTCGTTATCATCGCGCCGTTCTGCGGCGTATCGCCATCATCCGCATTGCGCAGCGGGCGGGTATACAGCTCAGCATCATCAGGGATGCGATGGCCGATCTGCCGCAGGATCGGGTGGCGACGACGGCCGATTGGCGCAGGTTTTCCCAATCCTGGCGGGAAATGCTGCAGCTTCGCATCAATAGCCTCATTATGCTGCGCGATCAGCTTACCGGCTGTATCGGTTGCGGGTGTCTTTCGCTGGATGATTGTCCGTTGCGCAATCCGAACGATGTTCTGGCCGATGACGGCGCAGGTCCGCGCCGCCTCGTTTCTGCGGAATGAACAGGATTTCCGAACCGGAACGCTTGTTTCTCACTCGGAATCGGCGGCAACCCAGACGCTGACGCTGCCGCCATTGGTGGGAAAGACGCCCTTGCCGCTCTCATCGAGGGTAATCCGTTCTTCACGGTGCCCGAGAAAGTCGCGCCAGACCGCCCCGGCGTGATCTGGACCGAGATCAATCTGCTTTTCCGCCGGCTCGCCATTCGACATCACCACCACGCAGCCCGGCGCATCGGCGGTGCCGTGGCGAATAAAGGCGATGCAGCTTGCATCGTCGAGAATATCCGTCTGGGCTCCGTTGGCGAAACGGCTGCGGGCCTCGATGAGTTTCGGCAGGCATTCAAGGGCGGGCATATCGATTTTATATTCGTTGCCGTCATTGCCGGTGTCGGTATAGCTCGTGCCGAACAGATCGGCATAAAAGACGCAGGGCACACCCTCTTCGCGCAGCAGGATGATCGCATAGGCAAGAGGTTTGAACCATAGTTCCACCGGCGCTTCCAGCGATTGCAGCGGCTGCGTGTCGTGATTGTCGACCAGCGTGACGGCATGGTCGGGAACGGCGGAGACAAGCGAACCATCGAAGATGCTGCGCATATCGAAATCGCCGCCCTGTTTCGAGGCGTCATGGAAGCTGTGGTGAAGGGCGACATCGAAAAGCATCAGCTGCTTGTCGACGAGTTCGAGATAGCTTTTCAGCGCCTCGAGATCGGGGTGCCAATATTCCGCCACGACGAAAAGATCGGGATCGACCGTTTCGCGCATATGGCCGACCCAGTCGCGGAAGAACCAGGCCGGAATATGTTTGGCAGCATCCAGGCGGAAGCCATCCACCTGCACCTGCTCGGAGAGCCAGCGGCCCCAATATTTGAGCTCTTCGTAGACCGCCCGGTTCCTGAATTCGACATCGGCACCCATCAGGTAGTCGAAATTGCCGTTTTCCTGATCGACTTCCTCATTCCATTCCCCATCGCCATACTCATTGACGAGGCGGAAAATGCCGTCTTCGGTCGGCTCCTCGATGTGGTCGACGCCGCTGAAGCACTTCAAATCCCAGATGAATTTGGAGTGTTTGCCGTTGCGGCCGGGAAAGGTGAAGCGGGTAAAGGCCAGCGCCTGAAAGTCTTCATCGTCGATCTCGGTACGGTCTTCGGGATTGACACGGCGAACCCGCACCTTCTCCTTTTCATCCGCACCCATCTTGTGGTTGAGAACCACGTCATGAATGACGCGGATGCCATTTTCCTTCAGCGTACGGCCCGCATGTTCGAGGGCGCCGCGATCGCCATATTTGGTGGCGACGGTGCCCTTCTGGTCGAATTCACCAAGGTCGAAGAGATCGTAGGTGTCGTAACCGACCGAATAACCGCCGGCAGCACCCTTATAGGCCGGTGGCAGCCAGACGTCGGTGATGCCCATTTTGGCAAGGCTTGTCGCCTTTTCGGCCACCTCGCTCCACAATTTCCCTCCGTCCGGATAATACCAATGGAAGAATTGAAGCAAGGTGCGTCCGGCCATATTTCCCTCACAGTCGTTAACAGGTCGCGCCATAAACGGCCCGGCGGCGAAAGGGTTCCGCCGCCGGCCATACGCGATCTGCGATTGTGAGGCCGGCTGGCCGTTCGTATATTAGCCGGCTATGTCGAGGAGGGCAGCGCCCGCCTGCAGATAGTCGCCTTCCTTGACGATCAGGCGAACTTTGCCGGCCTTGGTGGCGACAATTTGCGTCTCCATCTTCATGGCCTCCATAACGGCCAGAAGATCGCCTTGCGAAACCGTGTCCCCGTCTTTCACCTTGAAGGATTGAAGCGTGCCGGAGACCGGGGCGGTGATTTCGCCTTCCTTTTCCTTGGGCGTGGCGGTGCCGGGAACAGCCGTGCTGCCGCCGCTAACCGCACCGAGGCTGAAGAGCAGCAGGCTGGGCAGACCGACCGATACACGCTTGCCGTCGATTTCCAGGAAAGTACGGGTGACGGAAGGGTCTTCGGCCGGTGCCGGGCGTTCCATGGCATCCGGCATGGCGGCGAAATCGGTCTCGATCCAGCGGGTGTGAACCTTGAAACCGTCCGTACCGATGAAATCTTCGGTTTCGATTGCCGCCCGATGGAAAGGCAGCACCGTGGCGATGCCTTCGATGCGGAACTCCTTCAGCGCGCGGCGGGCGCGGCGCAGGACCTGATCGCGGTCGGCACCCGTGACGATCAGCTTCGCCATCAGCGAGTCGAATACGCCCGGCACGCTGGAGCCGCTGACGACGCCGCTGTCCACGCGAATGCCGGGACCGGAGGGTGCGTCGAAAAGCGAGATCGAGCCGGGGGTCGGCAGGAAGCCTCGGCCGGGATCTTCGGCATTGATGCGGAATTCCATCGAATGGCCACGCGGTTCCGGCGTTTCGAGAGCCCGCAGCTTATGGCCTTCGGCAATACGGAACTGCTCGATAACGAGATCGATACCGGTGGTTTCTTCGGTAACGGGATGTTCCACCTGCAGGCGCGTATTGACCTCGAGGAAAGAAATCGTGCCATCGACGCCGAGCAGGAATTCGACGGTGCCGGCGCCGGAATAACCGGCAGCGGCGCAGATAGCCTTGGCGGCCGCATGGATTTTCTGTCGCTGTTCGTCGGAGAGGAACGGGGCGGGAGCCTCCTCGATCAGCTTCTGGTTCCGGCGCTGCAGCGAGCAGTCGCGGGTGCCGAGGACGAGCACATTGCCATGCTTGTCGGCCAGAACCTGCGCTTCGATATGGCGCGGCCGGTCAAGGAAACGCTCAAGGAAACATTCGCCGCGGCCGAAGGCGGCCGTTGCCTCGCGCACGGCGGATTCGTAGAGATCGGCGATCTCTTCCATCTTCCACGCCACCTTCAGGCCACGTCCGCCACCGCCATGGGCCGCCTTGATGGCGACGGGCAGGCCGTGTTGTTCCGCAAAGGCGGTGACTTCGGCGGCGGAAGCGACGGGGCCGTCACTGCCGGCGACCAGCGGTGCGCCGACGCCGGTGGCAATGCGCCGCGCCTCTACCTTGTCGCCCAAGGCTTCGATGACCTGCGGATCGGGGCCGATCCAGATGAGGCCGGCATCGAGAACGGCACGCGCAAATTCGGCGCGCTCGGACAGGAAACCGTACCCGGGATGCACGGCATCCGCACCAGCGCGTTTGGCAATCGCGATCAGCTTGGCGATGTCGAGATAGGTCTCGGCCGGACGCACGCCCTCCAGCGCATAGGCTTCATCCGCAAGCCGGACGAACAGCGCATCCTGATCGGGATCGGCATAAACGGCGACCGATTGCAGGCCGTAATCGCGACATGCGCGGATGATGCGGACCGCGATCTCGCCGCGATTGGCAATCAGCACTTTTTTCATCGCTCTTCTCCTCCGAATTCTGTGTTCTTGGCCGCGATTTCGGCGAAGGGGCCGATCGGGCGGAATTTGATTTTGGCGTTGACGGGGATTTGTCCCGCAAGATCGAGATGATATTCGGCGACAGCACCGATGACCGGATAACCGCCGGTCAGCGGATGGTCGGCAAGGAAGAGAACCGGCTGGCCGCTATGGGGAATCTGGATCGCCCCTGTCGCGGTGCCTTCGCTCGGCAATTCGGCGCTGTCCTTGCGCTCCACCGGCACGTCGCCGGCAAGGCGGATGCCGACGCGGTTCGATTGCGGGGTGACTTGCCAGAGCTGGCCGGTCAGCGTCTCGATGCCCTTTTGCGTGAACCAGTCGGTGCGGGGGCCGAGAACGACGTCCAGCGTGACAACTTCGCCGGTTGCCGGCGCTTCGAAGGCCTGAACCTCGTCGATCGATACGCTGGAAAGGCCGGTCTTTTCGCCCTTGAGGGAAAGGATGGCGCCTGCACCCACCGGCTCTGGGCCGACGACAGCCAGTGTATCCGTTGCGAAACTGCCGAGCACCGGCTCGACGTTGAAGCCGCCGCGCACCGCAAGATAACAGCGCATGCCCTTTGGCGGCTGGCCGAAAGTGACCACATCACCGGGTTCGAGCGACACCGGCCCATGGGTCTTTGCTGCGAAGCTGCGATCTGCCGTGGTGATGGTGACGGGGCAGGGGGCGCCTGCAATGCCGATGACGGCGCGGCTTGTACTTTTAAAGGAAAATCCGCCGAGCGTCAGTTCGAGACAGGGCGTGTTGACGGTGTTACCAACGATGCGGTTTGCGGCATTGAACGCGCCGCGATCCAGTGCGCCGGAGGCCGAAACGCCCTGTCCGGTCTGGCCGAAGCGGCCGAGATCCTGAAAGATGGCGGGCATGGGTGCTGCGAGCACCTCGAAATGCGGGCCCGCTTTTGCCCGGTCTTTCCCGGCGCTGCGCGGTGCCGAGACGGGGATGTCAACTGTTTTGCCGGCCTTGTCCATGTCGAAGAAACGCACGCGGTAACCCGGCTGGAAAAGCGCGCCGGGATCGCGGTCTATATCCCACATCTTCACCGGCGTGGTGCCGATGATCTGCCAGCCGCCGGGGCTGTTTTGCGGGTAGACGCCGCTGAAGGCGCCGGCCAGCGCCACCGAACCTGCCGGAATGCGGGTGCGCGGGCTTTGTCGACGCGGTACATGCAGCGCCGGATCGCCGCCGACCAGATAACCGAAGCCGGGGGCGAAACCGCAAAAGGCCACGGTGAATTCGCTTTCGGTGTGGCGGCGGATGACCTCTTCGATGCTCATGCCGGTCAGTTCGGCAACATCGGCAAGGTCCTCACCATTATAGTGGACGGGGATTTCCACGAGATTGTCCGAAGGCGCGATTTTTGCCGAGAGATCGCGGCTTGCCAGTCGCGCGGCCAGCGCTTCGGCACCGATCTTCTCAGGGCGAAAGCGGATCATCAGGGTGCGGGCAGCCGGCACCGTCTCTTCGATACCTTCGACCGGATCGTTCTGAAGTGAGGCGAAAAGCGCCAGCGTTTCATCGAGATCGGCGAGTTCGACAAGAATGGTGGTGAGGCTGACGGGGAGAAAACGCATCATGTCCTCACGCGTGATAGGCTGAATCGGGAATGTCGGTGATGAACATGTGCCCCGGCGCATGGGTGATCGCAAAGGGTACGCCCGACGCCATCACGGCGGCCTGGGGTGTGACGCCGCAGGCCCAGAACACCGGAACTTCACCCGGCTCGATCCGCACCGCATCGCCGAAATCTGGTTTCGAAAGATCGGTAATGCCGATCTCTTCCGGTGCGCCGACATGCACGGGTGACCCGTGTACGGCCGGAAAACGTCCCGAAATGGTCGCAGCATCGGCCACGCGTGAGGCCGGGATTGGCCGCATGGAAACGACCATATTGCCCTTCAGCCGACCAGCCGGGCGGCAGGGTCGGTTGGTGAGATACATCGGCACATTGCTCTTGTCGGTCATATGGCGGATTTCGATGCCCGCTTCCACCATCGGCGTTTCGAAGGTGAAGCTGCAGCCGATCAGGAAGGCGACGAGATCATCGCGCTCCGCCCAGGCGGCGGTTGCATCCGCTGTTTCCTCGACGAGCTTGCCGTCCCGCCAGATGCGGTAGAGCGGCAGGTCGGTTCTCAGATCAGCGCCGGGCGCGAGCAGCGTTGTCGGCGAACCGGGATCGGAGACATCCAGCACCGGGCAGGGTTTGGGATTGCGCTGCGCGTAAAGCAGGAAATCGAAGGCCCAGTCGCGCGGCAGCACGATCATGTTCGCCTGCGTGAAGCCGGGCGCAATGCCGGAAGTTGGGGCAACGAGGCCGTCGCGATAGGTCGCACGGGCCTTTCGTGCGGCGTCGGCGTCCGTGTGGTTGAGATAGGATGTCGGTATCGTCATCGGCTATCCTTTCAACGATTGGATGCGAAAGAACGGATGTCGATACCATCAGCCTCGAAACGGCGGCGGATTTCCTGGGCGATGGCGACGGCACCGGGGCTGTCGCCGTGCACGCAGATGGATTGCGCCTCAATTTTTATGATGCTGCCATCGATGGCCTCCAGCGTGCCTTCGCGGGCAAGCTGCACCATGCGGTCGGCGATTTTGGCCGCGTCATGCAGCACGGCACCGGCTTCGCGGCGGGAGACGAGCTGGCCCTGAGGCGTATAGGCGCGATCCGCGAAAGCTTCTGCGACGACGCCAAGACCTGCCTTGCGGGCAAGATCGAGAATGGGGGCGTTGGCAAGGCCCATCAGCACCAGTGAAGGATCGATGGCCTTGATGCCGTCAATGACGGCTTGTCCCTGTTTCGCGTCGTTGGCGATGCGGTTGTAAAGTGCGCCATGCGGCTTGACGTAACGCACCGTTGCGCCGGCAGCGGCGGCGACGCCTTTCAGCGCGCCGATCTGGTAGATGACATCGGCAATCAGTTCTTCCGAGGTCGCGTCCAGATCGCGGCGGCCGAAGCCGACGCGGTCCGGATAGGAAACATGGGCGCCGACGACCACGCCTTTTTCGGCGGCCGCCTTGACGGTGCGGTAGATGCCGGCCGGATCGCCGGCATGAAATCCGCAGGCGATGTTGGCGCTGGAAACGATGGCGAGCATCGCCTCATCGTCTCCCATGCGCCATGCGCCGTAACTTTCGCCAAGATCGCTGTTGAGATCGATAGCGGCCATGTTTGCCTCCCTTTAGAGCATTTCCAGCAAAAGTGCGTAGCGGTTTTGCGTCCGGAAAATGCTTAAAAACACTAGTTTATTACAGGCCGAGCAGGCCGAAGATGGTGCCGGCGGACTTGTAGCCCATGTACCATGTCAATGCGCAGGTCAGAACGCCAAGCACAAGCAGGATGCGCGGGTAACGATAGCCGCCCATCAGGTCTTCACGCTTCCAAGCGGCGAACAGGAAGATGCTGAGGCCGATGGGCAGGATGAGGCCGTTCAGGCCGCCGACGAAGACCAGCATGGCGGCGGGCGGCGTGGTGATCAGCAGGTAGCAGACAAGCGAGACGGCGATGAAAACGACTGTCGCCATGTTGCGGGCACGTTCGGTCATGTCCTGCTTGAAGACGGGCAGGAATGAAACTGAGGTATAGGCCGCACCGATGACGCTGGTGATGGCCGCTGCCCAGAAGATGATGCCGAAGAGCCGGAAGCCGAGATCGCCTGCAGCCGAACGGAAGGCCTGTGCGGCAGGGTTGGCGGCCTGGCCCGACGTATCGATGATGACGCCGCTGGCGACGACGCCGAGAATGGCGAGGAACAGCACATAGCGCATGGCGCCGGTGACGGCGATGCCGGTCAGCGCCGCGCGGTTGACGGCAGGCAGGTTTTCGATGCCGACCATGCCCCGGTCCAGCAGCCGGTGCGCGCCGGAATAGGTGATGTAGCCGCCGACGGTGCCGCCGACGATGGTGGTGATGGTCGCGAAATTGATCGTATCCGGCAGGAAGGTCTGGCGGAAGGCGTCACCCACCGGCGGTGCGGAAACGAAGGCCACATAAAGCGTCAGCACGATCATCAGGATGCCGGCGAAAATGATGAACCGGTCGACGGCAAGGCCTGCGCGTTTGGAAACGAAGATGGCGATGGAAAAGACCGCGCTGATGGCGCCGCCGATTTTCGGGTCCAGCCCGAAAATGGCGTTCAGGCCAAGGCCGGTGCCGCCAATATTACCGATGTTGAAGAACAGGCCGCCGATAATGACGAGAATGGCCAGAAGATAACCGGAGCCGGGAATAGCGGCATTGGCAATATCGGATGCGCGCATGCGCGTCAGTGTGACGATACGCCAGATGTTGAGCTGGACGACGAAGTCGATGAGGATGGAGGCGAGGATACCGAAGGCGAAGGCGGCACCGAGCTGGGTCGTGAATGTCGCCGTCTGCGTGATGAAGCCGGGACCGATGGCGGATGTCGCCATCAGGAAGATCGCCCCCATCAGGGATGCGCGTTTTGACATTTTCATATCGGCAGTCGGGGTGAGCTTTTTCTGCTCCATGGATTTTCTCCGCTCCTGTCGCAATCCGCCCCTCGCGGATGCTTTATGCGGACGATCTTGTCCTGTTCTGCGAAATTGTCAACTTTGTTCAACAATATAAAGTTATCGTTCTTTCATTTTGTCCATTTGTTGGACGTAATGAGCAGGATTTAATCACGTTTTTTTCGTGCTTTGCTAATGCTTTGTGCTATGGGCAATCATGCCGTGTCCGAACATGCCTGTCACGGAATTCCCGATGCTGCATTGCTCTTAAGGAAAGGAGCGCCATGACCGAAACGATAGAGGGTCTGCCGCTTGCGGATCGATTGGCCAAGGGTATTCGCACCCTGCTGATCTCCGGCGAGTTGATGCCGGGACAGCGCCTATCAGAGGCAGCCTTCAGTGAACGTTTCGACGTCTCGCGCAATTCGCTGCGCGAAGCTTTCCGGTTGCTGACCAAGGACGGGCTTCTGCGCCACGAGGCAAATCGCGGCGTGTTCGTCGCCGTTCCCACCATGTCCTCGGTCATCGATATTTATCGGGTGCGACGCATGGTGGAATGCGGCGCACTTCGCCAGGCCTGGCACAAGCATCCCGCAATCAAGACGATGCGGGCAGCGGTCGAGGACGCCAAGGTCAAGCGTGAAGATGCCGACTGGCTGGGTGTGGGCAGCGCCAACATGAAATTTCACGCCGCCGTTGTCGATCTTCTCGACAGCGTTCGCCTCAGCGATTTTTACGAGCGTATCGCCGCTGAACTCAGGCTTTGTTTCGGCTTGCTGAAAGATCCCGAACAGCTTCATTCCCCCTTCGTGGACATGAACAGCAAGATCCTGTCGCTGATGGAGGAAGGCAAGGCGCAAGAGGCCGGCGACGAGATGGAAATCTATCTCAATCTGTCCGAGCGGACGGTTCTGAAGGCGCTTGAACGCGCCGTCGAACACGCTTCCTGACATGACGCGCGGCAGGGGAGAAAACGACCCTTGCCGCTCCCGCCATTTTTTGCAGCCGCAGCCGATTGCCAAGTTTGCTGCGCTGCGTCATCAATGCTGACATGACGCTTCGCGACCTGACCATTCTCGTTATCGACGAAAACGCGATCCGCGCCTCCATCATCGAGGAGGGGCTGCGCGAGGCCGGCTATCATCGCGTCACCGTCATCCATGAGGTGAACGGGGTGGCGCGCACCATCGAGACGCTGCAGCCCGATGTCATCTTCATCGATCTTGAAAATCCCAATCGTGACATGATGGAGCATCTGTTCCAGCTTACCCGCACGGTCGGCCGGCCGATCGCCATGTTTGTCGATCGTTCCGATACCGCGTCCATCGAGGCGGCCGTCGAGGCGGGCGTTTCCGCCTATGTGGTGGACGGGCTGAAGAAGGAGCGGGTCAAGCCCATTCTCGATATGGCGGTCAGCCGTTTCAATGCCTTCAGCCGTTTGCAGCGGGAACTTGCCGAAGCGAAATCGGCGCTTGAGGAACGCAAGGTCATCGAGCGCGCCAAGGGCATTCTGATGAAGATGCGCGGCCTTTCCGAAGAGGAGGCTTTTGCGCTTTTGCGGCAAACCGCGATGAACGAGAAGAAGAAGATTTCCGAGATCGCGCAAAGCGTGGTCACCGCGGCCGGTCTGTTGATGTGACGAACCGCCGGTCGTACAGTGTGGAGTGAATGATATGGCGGCACCGGAAAAAACGGCCGGATCAGACAGCGGAGTAACGCAAGCACCGGCAGTCGTCGGCAGCGACCGGCAGAAAATCCTGCGTGCTGGCTTTATTCCGCTTGTCGACGCGTCCGTCCTGATTGCTGCGGCCGAATTCGGTTTCGCGGAACGCGAAGGCCTTTCGCTCGATCTCGTCAAGGATGTTTCCTGGGCGAATGTGCGCGACCGGCTGGCGTTTCGGCAATTCGATATCGCCCACATGCTGTCGCCGATGCCCGTCGCTTCCATGCTTGGGCTCGGCTCCAACCCGTCGCCGACCATCACGCCCTTTTCACTCGGACGCGGCGGCAATGCGATCACGCTTTCGACCCGGCTGTTTGCGCGGATGAAGGCTTTGACCGGGCTTTCCGAAACGGCAGGAGCGCTTGAAAACGCCGAGGCGTTGAAGCGGGTGCTCGATGATATGCGCGCCCGCGGCGAGCCGCCGCCGACGCTCGGCATGACCTATCCGTTTTCATCGCATAATTACGAGTTTCGCTACTGGCTTGCCGCCGGCGGCATTCACCCCGATCACGATGTCAAGCTTGTGGTGGTGCCGCCGCCATTGACCTCGGATGCGCTTGCCGCAGGGGCCATTGACGGTTTCTGCGTCGGAGCGCCGTGGAACATCGTCGCCGCCGAGCGCGGTGTCGGCCGGATCGTTGCGGCCAAGCAGGATTTGTGGCCTTCCGCACCGGAAAAAGTCATCGGCATGCGACCCGAATGGGCGGAAAACCAGCAGGAAACGGTCGGACGGCTGCTGATGGCGCTCGATGCCGCCGCGCGCTGGTGCGACCTTGCCGAAAATCACGATGATCTCAGCGCAACTCTTGCCGATCCCCGTTATATCGGCGCACCGGAAGGCATCATCCGCCGTGTGCTTGCCGGTGAGTTCAGCATAGACAGCCAGGGCAACCGCCGGGTGATCGACAATTATTTCATCTTCCACGGCGGTCACGCCAATTATCCGCGCCAGAGCCAGGCATTGTGGATCTACAGCCAGATGATCCGCTGGGGGCAGGCCGAGTTTTCACAGGCCGGTGTGGAGGCCGCCCTGTCTGCCTACCGGCCGGATATTTATCGGGCGGCGCTGGGCGACGCCAATGCACCTGACGATGCCGATATCCGCATCGAAGGGCAGGAAGAGCAGGACCGTTTCGTGGATGGCCTCGTATTCGATCCCGCCGACATTCCAGGTTACGTGAACGCCTTTTCCGTGCGCATCGCCGCGCCGTTTTCTCCGACTTCAGGCGAGACGTAAGCGGCGTCGTGCCTTGCGGGCTGCGCAAATTTCAAGCGCGAAATTCTTCTCTTTGCACAAATGGAAGACAGAAAACGCGCCGGTTAAAATTTAATCAGTAGTTAGATTTTTAAAAACACTCTTTTATTTCAATAATATAATCTTGTTTTTATAAACTGGCACGCCACTTGCATCTTGTTTTTTGCACCGGTCAACGACGATCGGGGCGAGCAAGGCGCGGCATAGGCGCTTTCACAAGACATAGACGTCGCAAGGTTTTGCTGCCCGGAACACCTCCCGTTCCACAGGCGCAAACACCGAGCGGCGTTTTTTTATTTTCAGGTTTTTTCGCAAGCGAAAACGTCACCCGCAGAGGTGGCCCAATAAGGGGAACATGCGAATGAAAAAGATATTCTCCGGCGATGTCAGCCGCCGCACGATATTGAAGACGACAGCCACCGCGGCCCTTGTCAGCGCCGTGCGCGTGGCCTTTCCGTCCGGTGCTTTCGCAGCCGCCGCCGAGCCAGAGGTGAAGGGCGCGAAAATCGGCTTTATCGCGCTCACCGATGCCGCCCCGCTCATCATTGCGGCGGAAAAGGGCCTGTTCGCCAAACATGGCATGCCGGATGTCGAGGTTCTGAAACAGGCCTCCTGGGGTGCCACGCGCGACAATCTCGTGCTCGGCGGCGCATCGAACGGCATCGACGGTGCGCATATTCTGACGCCCATGCCCTATCTCATGCATACCGGCAAGGTGACCCAGAACAATGTGCCGGTGCCGATGACCATCCTCGCCCGCCTCAACCTCGACAGCCAGGGCATTTCCGTCGCCAAGGAATATGCCGAAACCGGCGTTCAGCTGGATGCCTCCAAGCTGAAGGCGGCTTTCGAGAAGAAGAAGGCCGAAGGCAAGGAAATCAAGGCTGCCATGACCTTCCCCGGCGGCACGCATGATCTGTGGATCCGCTACTGGCTGGCCGCCGGCGGCATCGATCCGGACAAGGACGTCTCAACCATCGTTGTTCCGCCGCCGCAGATGGTCGCCAATATGAAGGTCGGCAATATGGACGTCTTCTGTGTGGGCGAACCCTGGAATGAGCAGCTCGTCAATCAGGGCATCGGTTTCACCGCCTGTACCACCGGCGAACTCTGGAAGGGCCATCCGGAAAAGGCGCTCGGCATGCGCGCCGACTGGGTGGAAAAGAACCCCAACGCCACCAAGGCGCTGCTGATGGCTGTCATGGAGGCGCAGCAATGGTGCGATGAAATGGCGAACAAGGAGGAAATGTCCACCATCCTCGGCAAACGCCAATGGTTCAACGTGCCGCCGAAGGATGTGCTTGGCCGCCTGAAGGGCAATATCAATTACGGCAACGGCCGTGTTCTCGAAAACACCGGCCTGCAGATGAAGTTCTGGCAGGACCATGCCTCCTATCCCTTCCGCAGCCATGACAGCTGGTTCATCGCGGAAAACATCCGCTGGGGCAAATTCGCACCCGACACGGATGTGAAGGCGCTGGTGGAGAAGGTGAACCGTGAGGATATCTGGCGCGCGGCGGCCAAGGATCTCGGCGTCGCCGATCTTCCCGCCTCCACCTCGCGCGGCAAGGAAACCTTCTTCGACGGCAAGGTCTTCGACCCGGAAAATCCGTCGGCCTATCTCGAAAGCCTGTCCATCAAGGCGGCCTCCTGAGGAGGAGACCCGGGGTATCGCCCCTCATCCGCCAGGTGCGCTGCCCAACCGGCGCGACTGAAGACCGGATGAGGGGCGAGCCCCAGACCGCAACCGAAATCAAGAGGAAATGCCCATGTCCGCATTGGCCCGAAAATTCAACGAAGAGCCGCAGCAGCCGGTAGCGCAGAAGGCAAACGTCGTGGCACTTGCGCCGAAATCCGCCTCGCGGATCGATTTGCGCAAATGGGGTGCTGCGGCGGCCCGCAACATCGTACCGCCGTTCATCGTCCTCGCCATTCTGCTAGGCGTCTGGCAATTGCTCTGTTCCGCCCCCGGCTCATCGCTGCCGCCGCCGAGCCAGGTTTTCGAGGAGAGCTACGATCTCATCGTATCGCCGTTCTTCCATAACGGTTCGCAGGATATCGGCCTTGGCTGGCGCGTGCTGGTCTCGCTGGAGCGTGTGGCTTACGGTTTCGGCCTTGCCGCCATTGCCGGCATCATCCTCGGCGCTGTCATCGGTCAGTCTGTCTGGGCCATGCGCGGTCTCGATCCGATCTTCCAGGTGCTGCGCACCGTGCCGCCGCTTGCCTGGCTGCCGCTTTCGCTGGCCGCGTTTCAGGACAGCAATCCTTCGGCCATTTTCGTGATCTTCATCACCTCCATCTGGCCGGTCATCATCAATACGGCAGTCGGCGTGCGCAATATTCCGCAGGACTACCGCAACGTGGCGCAGGTGCTGCGGCTCAACCAGCTGGAATTCTTCTTCAAGATCATGCTGCCTTCGGCGGCACCCTACATCTTCACCGGCCTGCGTATCGGTGTCGGCCTTTCGTGGCTCGCAATCGTCGCGGCGGAAATGCTGACCGGCGGCGTCGGCATCGGGTTCTTCATCTGGGATGCGTGGAACTCCTCGCGCCTGCCCGACATCATCGTGGCGCTCGTTTACATCGGCGTCGTCGGCTTCGTGCTCGACAAGCTGGTGGCGGCGCTCGGCAAGGTCATCACCCGCGGCGCTGCGGCCAACTGAAAGGGCGACGATCATGAACGCTTATCTGAAGCTCGATCACATCGACAAATATTTCGACAAGGGCGGCTCGCGCGCCGAGGTGCTGAAAGGCATCAATCTCACCATCGAAAAAGGCGAATTCGTCTCCGTCATCGGCCATTCCGGCTGCGGCAAGTCCACCATGCTCAACCTCATTGCCGGGCTGACGAAAGTGTCTGCCGGCGCCGTTCTGCTCGAAAACCGCGAAGTCAACGAGCCGGGTCCGGAGCGCGCCGTGGTGTTTCAGAACCACAGCCTGCTGCCCTGGCTTTCGGTTTATGAAAACGTGAACCTCGCCGTCGAGAAGGTCTTCCGCAATACCAAGACACGGGCCGAGCGGCATGACTGGGTCATGCGCAATCTTGATCTCGTGCAGATGGCCCATGCGAAAGACAAGAAACCGTCTGAAATTTCCGGCGGCATGAAACAGCGTGTCGGCATTGCCCGGGCGCTTGCCATGGAGCCGAAGATCCTGCTGCTGGACGAGCCCTTCGGTGCGCTGGATGCGCTGACCCGTGCCCATCTCCAGGATGCGGTGATGGAAATCCACGCCCGGCTCGGCAACACCATGGTCATGATCACCCATGATGTCGACGAGGCGGTGCTGCTCTCCGACCGTATCGTGATGATGACCAACGGTCCGGCCGCCCATATCGGCGAAGTGCTGGAGGTGTCGCTGGCACGCCCGCGCAACCGCATCGAGCTTGCATCCGACAAGACCTACCTCAAATGCCGCGAGGCCGTGCTGAAGTTCCTTTACGAACGTCACCGCTTCGTCGAAGCCGCGGAGTAACGACCATGACGCAAAAACTCGTCATCATCGGCAATGGCATGGCGCCGGGGCGCATGCTGGAGAACCTGTTCGAAACCGCTCCCGGCCTTTACGACGTCACCATTTTCAACGCCGAGCCGCGCGTCAATTACGACCGCATCATGCTCTCGCCCGTGCTCTCGGGCGAAAAGAGCTATGAAGACATCGTCATCCACAATGACGAATGGTATGCGGCTAACAATGTCACGCTGCACAAGGGCGCGAAGGTCACGGGCATCGACCGCGACAGGAAGACCGTGACCAGCGAAAACGGCATCACGGTTTCCTACGACAAGCTGGTGATCGCCACCGGATCGCTGCCCTTCATCATTCCCGTCCCCGGCCATCAATTACCGGGCGTGCTCGCCTACCGCGATCTCGACGATGTGACAAAGATGCTGGCGATCGCCGAGGGCAAGGGCCGCGCCATCGTCATCGGCGCCGGTCTTCTCGGGCTGGAAGCCGCCTATGGCCTCAAGCGTCAGGGCATGGATGTCACCGTCATCCACCTGATGCCGACGATCATGGAGCGTCAGCTCGATCCGGCCGCCGCCTATCTTCTGGAAAAGGCGCTCAATGAGCGCGGCATCGACATCATCACCAAGGCCAATACCAAATGCATTCTGGGTGAGGAGAAGGTCGAAGGCATCGAGCTGGAAGACGGCCGTGTCATCAAGGGTGACATGGTGGTGATGGCGGTCGGCATCCGTCCTGCCTCGGGTCTTGCCAAGGAGGCCGGCATCGCTGTCAATCGCGGCATCGTGGTGGATGACGGCATGATGACCTCGGACGCCTCGATCTATGCGCTAGGCGAATGCGCCGAGCATCGCGGCATGTGCTATGGCCTCGTTGCACCGCTTTATGAATCGGCGCGGGTGCTGGCGGACCGGCTGTGCGGCGGTTCGGCCGAGTATCACGGCTCCGTCACCAATACCAAGCTGAAGGTCACCGGCATCAACCTGTTTTCCGCCGGTGATTTCGCCGAAGGTGACGACCGCGAGGAAATCGTGCTGCGCGATGCCACGGCAGGTGTCTACAAGCGCCTGATCCTCAAGGAAAACCGCATCATCGGCGCGGTGCTTTACGGCGAGACGGCGGACGGCTCGTGGTTCTTCGATCTGATGAAAAAATCGACCGATATTTCCGCCATGCGCGAAACCCTGATCTTCGGTCAAGCCTATCAGGGAGGGTCGCCGCTGGACCCTATGGCGGCCGTTGCAGCCTTGCCGGATGATGCGGAAATCTGCGGCTGCAACGGCGTCTGCAAGGGCAAGATCACATCGGCCATCACGTCCAAGGGGCTGACATCGCTGGACGATGTGCGCGCCCACACCAAGGCGTCCGCCTCCTGCGGCAATTGCACCGGCCTTGTTGAGCAGCTGATGACGATAACGCTCGGCGACAGTTATAACCCCGCTGCCGTGCAGCCCATGTGCAAATGCACCGATCTCGGCCACGACGATGTGCGCCGTCTCATCAAGGCCAAGGGGCTGAAGACCATCCCGGCCGTGATGCAGGAGCTGGAATGGAAGACCTCCTGCGGCTGCGCCAAATGCCGGCCAGCGCTCAATTATTACCTCGTCTGCGACTGGCCGGATGAATATGCCGACGATTACCAGTCGCGTTTCATCAATGAGCGCGTCCACGCCAATATCCAGAAGGACGGCACCTATTCCGTCGTGCCGCGCATGTGGGGCGGCGTCACCTCTTCCTCCGAGCTCCGGGCGATTGCCGATGTGGTCGACAAGTTCGAAATCCCGATGGTGAAGGTGACCGGCGGCCAGCGCATCGATCTTCTCGGCATCGAGAAGGAGGATCTGCCGGCGGTCTGGGCCGATCTCGGCAAGGCTGGTTTCATTTCCGGCCAGGCTTACGCCAAAGGTTTGCGCACGGTCAAAACCTGCGTCGGCCAGCAATGGTGCCGTTTCGGCACGCAGGATTCCACCGGCCTTGGCATCCGCATCGAAAAATTCATGTGGGGCTCGTGGACACCCGCCAAGCTGAAGCTCGCCGTTTCCGGCTGTCCGCGCAACTGCGCCGAGGCCACCTGCAAGGATATCGGTGTCATCTGCGTCGATTCCGGGTTCGAAATCCATTTCGCCGGTGCCGCCGGTCTCGATATTAAGGGCACGGAAATTCTGGGTCTTGTCAGAACCGAGGATGAGGCGCTGGAGCATATCGTGGCGCTGACGCAGATGTATCGCGAACAGGCCCGCTATCTCGAGCGCATCTACAAATGGGCCAAGCGCATCGGTTATGACGAAATCCGCCGCCAGATCATGGACGATGCGGAAAAGCGCAAGGCCTATTTCGATCGCTTCGTCTTCAGCCAAAAATTCGCGCAGGTCGATCCCTGGTCGGAACGCGTATCCGGCCACGACAAGCACGAATTCAGGCCCATGGCGGCGATCGGTTTCAGTGAGGCGGCGGAGTGAGAACGATGGACAGCAACTGGATCGATATTGGCGATATCTCCGACATTCCCCTTCGCGGCGCGCGTTGCGTAAAAACGCCGATGGGCAAGATCGCCGTGTTCCGCACGGCGGAAAATCGAGTCTTCGCCATCGAGGACCATTGCCCGCACAAGGGCGGGCCGCTGAGCCAGGGCATCGTGCATGGCGCTTCGGTGACGTGTCCTTTGCATAATTGGGTCATTTCGCTGGAAACCGGCAAGGCGCTGGGGGCGGATGAGGGCGAGGTGCGGACCATTCCAGTGCGTAATCTGGATGGAAGGCTTTCGATAGCGCTCGAAACCCTGATGATTGCGGCGGAGTGAATTGCGATGGCGGTGGCTTTACCCCCCTCTGTCCTGCCGGGCATCTCCCCCTCAAGGGGGGAGATCGACAAGCGGAGGGCTCCTCGTTCCCTCTCCACCGGCGACGACGCCAGTTGTGAATGGAAGTTTGTGCCGCGATTGATCTCCCCCCTTGAGGGGGAGATGTCCGGCAGGACAGAGGGGGGTAACCGCCACGCACTGAGGGGGCAAACCCATGCCCGTTGAAACAAAAACCACCTGTCCCTATTGCGGCGTCGGCTGCGGCGTCATCGCCACTGTCAACGACGATGGCGCGGTGTCTGTCAGAGGCGATCAGGATCACCCCGCCAATTTCGGCCGGCTGTGTTCCAAAGGTTCGGCTCTGGCTGAAACCATCGATCTCGACGGTCGCCTGCTCCACCCCGAAATCAGCGGTAGGCGGGCGTCATGGGACGAAGCGCTTGATCTCGTCGCTTCCCGGTTCTCTCAAGCCATCGCCGAACACGGCCCGGACTCCGTCGCCCTTTACGTCTCCGGCCAATTGCTGACAGAAGATTATTACCTCGCCAACAAGCTGATGAAGGGTTTCATCGGCTCGGCGAATATCGATACCAATTCAAGGCTCTGCATGTCGTCTTCCGTCGCCGGCCATCGCCGCGCCTTCGGGGCCGATACGGTGCCGGGCACCTATGAGGATATGGAGCTTGCCGATCTGGTGATCCTCACCGGTTCCAATCTCGCCTGGTGCCATCCAGTGCTTTACCAAAGGCTTGCGGCGGCAAAGGCGGCGCGGCCGGAAATGAAAGTCGTTGTCATCGATCCGCGCCGGACGATGAGCGCCGATATTGCCGACATGCACCTCGCCATCCGCCCGGATGGAGATGTGGCGCTGTTTACCGGCTTGCTGGCGCATCTTTCTGATAGTCCTGCAATCGATCGCGGTTATGTGGAAAATCACACGGTCGGTTTTGATGCGGCGATGCAGGCAGCAAACGGACACAGCTTGCCGGAGATCGCCGAAGCCACCGGCCTGACGATTGCCGAACTGATTTCCTTTTACGAATTGTTCGAACGCACCGAAAAAACCGTCACCTGCTACAGCCAGGGCGTCAACCAGTCGCAAAGCGGCACCGACAAGGTCAACGCCATCATCAATTGCCACCTTGCCACCGGCCGCATCGGCAGGCCGGGCATGGGGCCGTTTTCGCTGACTGGCCAGCCGAACGCCATGGGCGGGCGCGAAGTCGGCGGGCTGGCCAATATGCTGGCCGCCCATATGGCCATCGAAAATGCCGAGGATCGCGACCGTGTGCGGCGCTTCTGGGCCTCGCCCGCCATTGCGGAAAAACCCGGACTGAAGGCGGTGGATATGTTCAGGGCGGTGGCCGATGGCCGCATCAAGGCGCTGTGGATCATGGCGACCAACCCGGTGGTTTCCATGCCGGATGCCGGTACCGTCGAGGCGGCCATCAAGGCCTGTCCCTTCGTCGTGGTGTCCGATGTCATGGCGAGTACCGATACGGCCCGCCATGCCCATGTGCTTCTGCCATCGCTTGGTTGGGGGGAAAAGGACGGCACCGTCACCAATTCCGAGCGGCGCATTTCCCGCCAGCGCGGATTTCTCGCGGCACCCGGCGAAGCGAAAGCGGACTGGTGGCAAATGGCGGAAGTGGGCCGGCGCATGGGTTTCGGCACGGCCTTCGCCTATGGCCAGCCCTCGGAGATTTTTGCCGAACATGCCGCTCTTTCCGGCTTTGAGAACGCGGGCAGTCGCGATTTCGATATCAGCGGTGTCGAACGGAATTCCTATGATGCGATGACGCCCTTTCAATGGCCGAAGGCCGGACGGGGCGACGCTGTCGTTACCCGCTTTTTCGCCGATGGCCGGTTTTACCATGCCGATGGCAAGGCGCGGTTTATTGTCACCACCCTGCCGGAGACCGGCAGGACATCGGCGGATTATCCGCTGACACTAAATACCGGCCGTATCCGCGATCAATGGCACACCATGACCCGCACGGGCAAAAGTGCGCGCCTTACTGCCCATATCGCCGAACCCTTCGCCGAGCTTCACCCGCGCGATGCGCAGGCGCTGGGAATAGAAAGCGCCGATCTGGTGGAGCTGGAAAGCCCCCATGGCAAGGTTCTGCTGCGGGCGCTGGTCAGTGAAAGGCAGGCGCGCGGCTCGGTATTTGCGCCGATGCACTGGAACGATCAGTTCGCGTCGCAGGCGCGCATCGATGTCGTGGTTGCCCCGGTGACGGATCCGCATTCCGGCCAGCCCGCCTCGAAGAATGTGGCGGTAAGGGCACGGCGCTTCGAAGCGAAAGCCTATGGTTTCGCCATCTCCCGCATCCGACCGGATGCGCCGGATTGTGCCTATTGGGCCACAGCCAAAGCTGATGGCGGCTATCGCATGGAGCTTACCTTTGTCGAGGAGCCGCAGGACTGGACACTCTGGGCGCGGCAGGTCTTCGGAATAGAGGCCAGGATCGAGCCGCTGGGTTACAGCGACCGGCAGACGGGCGACCTGCGCCTTGCCTTCTTCTACGGCGATATCCTGCTGGCGGCCCTGTTCATCGCCAGGGAGCCGGTGGCCGTTGCCCGCAACTGGGCGATCTCGCAACTTGCCGAACGCCATGAGGATCTGCGCATGCGTTTTGCGCTGGTTGCCGGTCGCCCCGGTGCCGGCCGCGCCGATCCGGGCGCCACTGTCTGTTCCTGCTTTAATGTGGGGGTGAACCAGATTACCGCCGCCATCCGTGAGGGTTGCCACAGCGTCGAAGCCATCGGCAAGGCATTGAATGCCGGAACCAATTGCGGCTCGTGCCGCGCCGAAATCAGGGGGATCATCGATGGATGCCTTAAAACCGCAGCGGAATGAACCGGCCCGAATGGAGAGGCTCGCCAAGTTGCCGGTCTTCTGGGGGCTTGAGGGCAAGCGCGTGGTGCTGGCGGGCGGATCGGATGGAGCCGCCTGGAAGGCGGAACTGCTGCTGGCCTGCGGGGCGGAATTGCATCTTTATTGCGAGGAGAGCGGGCTTTCGGAAAGCTTTGCGGTGCTTGTCGCAAAAAGCCAGATGCTGACATGGCATGACCGTCCGTGGGGTTCGGATATCTTCGGCGGTGCGGAACTGGCGCTGGCGGATTGCGAGACCGATGCGGAAGCCGAGAGCTTCTACGATGCCGCGCGCGCGGCCGGCGTTCCCGTCAATGTCATCGACAAGCCGGAATTCTGCCAGTTCCAGTTCGGCTCCATCGTCAATCGCTCGCCGGTGGTGGTATCTATTTCCACCGATGGCGCAGCACCCATTCTCGCGCAGGCTATCCGCCGGCGCATCGAGACATTGCTGCCGCTTTCGCTGAAGGATTGGGGCGCGCTTGCCCAGACAATCCGCGAGCGCGTCAATCTGCGGCTCGCTGCCGGTGCGTCGCGGCGCTCTTTCTGGGAAAAATTCGTCGATCGGGCTTTTACCGAAAGGCTGGATGAGCGCAGTGAGGAACGGCTGCTTGCGGATATCGGAATGCAGGCTGCGCGGGCAGGATCGGGGCGCGGCCTTGTGACGCTTGTAGGCGCCGGACCGGGCGATGCCGAACTGCTGACACTGAAAGCGGTGCGCGCTTTGCAGGCGGCCGATGTCATCCTGTTCGACGATCTCGTTTCGGCGGAAGTGCTGGAACTGGCGCGGCGGGAGGCGAAGCGCATGCTGGTCGGCAAGCGTGGCGGCCGGGAAAGCTGCAGGCAGGAAGATATCAATGACATGATGATCCGTCTCGCCAAGGCCGGCAAACGGGTGGTGCGGTTGAAATCCGGCGATCCAATGATTTTCGGGCGCGCCGGCGAGGAAATCGCTGCGCTGGAGGCTGAAAATATCCCGGTCGAGATCGTGCCCGGCATCACTGCCGCAAGCGCCATGGCCTCGCGCCTGGGTGTGTCCCTGACCCATCGCGACCATGCCCAGTCGGTACGCTTCATCACCGGCCATTCCCGGCAGGGAAGGCTGCCGGAGAATATCGACTGGAAATCGCTGTCTGACCCTTCCGTAACCACGGTCTTTTACATGGGTGGGCGCACCGCAGCCGAGATCGAAGCTGCCCTGCTTGCCCATGGCATGCCTGCCTTGACGCCCGTTGCCATCATGATTTCCGTCAGTCGCTCAAACGAACAGCGCTGGTGCGGTTCGCTTACGCAACTGGCTGCGGCCGTTAAGAGGCTGGGTGTAAACGAACCGGTGCTAATCGGCATCGGCGATGCATTTGGTGCCGCATCCTCGGCGATGTCCCGTTCCAGCCCGCTCATTCAGAAAGTCGGCTAAATAATATCGTCAAATGGCGTCGTGGGGTTCACGACCTGTTTTCATCCCGCCACCATCGCTACTGCAAAACCGTCCCTTGACATTGGTTTTTCGTTCGCTCTTCAATAAAACGAAAAAATTGAAAGAGGAGGGAGGGTGAAATGCTGCTCACACCGCGTCAGGATGAAATCGTTGCGCTGGCGAAAGCGAACGGGCGGGTGCTGGTCGACGAGCTGGCGGCGCGGTTCTCCGTCACTCCCCAGACGATCCGCAAGGATCTGAACGATCTCTGCGATACGCGGGTTTTAACCCGCATCCACGGCGGCGCGCTTTTTCCAAGCGGCAATGAAAACGTCAAATACGAGGCGCGTCGGGCGATAGCTTCTTCCGAAAAGCAGGCAATCGGCGCCGCCGCTGCCGCCCTCATCCCCAACAACTCGTCACTCTTCATCAATATCGGCACGACGACCGAAGCCGTGGGCGAAGCGCTGGCGGATCATCACGAGTTGATGGTCATTACCAACAACATTAATGTTGCCAACAGGTTGAGGGTTTTCCCCGGTATCGAGGTGGTGATTGCCGGCGGTGTCGTGCGCGGTTCCGATGGCGGTATCGTCGGCGAGGCGGCGGTGGATTTCATCCGCCAGTTCAAGGTGGATTTTGCCGTCATCGGCGTTTCGGCCATCGATGAGGATGGTGCTTTGCTGGATTTCGACTTTCGTGAGGTCAAGGTCGCGCAGGCAATCATCTCCAATGCGCGCCATGTCATTCTGGTGTCGGATTCGCTCAAATTCGAGCGCACGGCTCCAGTTCGTATCGGCCATCTTTCCCAGGTGCATACTTTCATCACCGATCATTGTCCGGTGGATTCTATCCGGTCCATCTGTGCCGATCATGACGTCCGGTTGATCGAAACCGAGATGCTCGAATCCTGATCGGGACGGCCCATGAATTTCGTTTGACATTCGTTTTGTCTTCGAATTAGATGTCCGTGCTTTCAGTATATCGATGAGGAGAGCGTCGATGAAAGCGCGGGAGGATCCATGTCTGATGAGGCAATCCACGATATTTTCGTGATCGGCGGCGGCATCAATGGCTGCGGCATCGCGCGTGACGCCGTCGGCAGGGGCTATTCCGTCGCACTTGCGGAAATGAACGATTTCGCCTCCGGCACCTCGTCCGCCGCCACCAAGCTTATCCATGGCGGTTTACGTTATCTCGAACATTATGAGTTTCGTCTGGTGCGCGAAGCGCTGATGGAACGTGAGGTTCTGTGGGCCATGGCGCCGCACATCATCTGGCCCATGCGCTTCGTACTGCCGTTCCAGAAGGGTGGGGTGCGCCCGGCCTGGCTTGTGCGTCTCGGGCTATTTCTTTACGACCATCTCGGCGGCCGCAAGCTTCTGCCCGCGACCCGCTCGCTCGATCTGCGCCGCGATCCCGCCGGGAAACCGTTGAAACCGATTTTTGCCCGTGCCTTCGAATATTCGGATGGCTGGGTGGACGATGCCCGCCTGGTGGTGCTGAATGCCCGCGACGCCGCCAATCGCGGCGCGCTCATCCTCAACCGCACGCAGGTGGTTTCAGCCCGGCGCGAAGGCGCCTTCTGGCGGGTCGAAACGAAAAATGCCGCCGGAGAGGCCAAGACCTATCGGGCGCGCATGCTGGTGAATGCCGCGGGTCCCTGGGTGGACAAGGTGCTGTCCTCGGCATTCGGCAAAAACAACGTCCATAATGTCCGCCTGGTGCAGGGCAGCCACATCATCGTGCGCAGGAAATTTTCCGATCCGCGTGCCTATTTTTTCCAGAATCCGGACGGGCGGATCATCTTCGCCATTCCCTATGAACAGGACTTTACGCTGATCGGTACGACGGATCGCGACTATACCGCCGACCCCCGGGCTGTTAAGATCAGCGGCGAGGAGATCAGCTATCTTTGCAATGCGGCGAGCGAATATTTCGCTGAACCGGTGGAGCCGGCGGATATCGTCTGGACCTACTCCGGCGTGCGCCCGCTGTTCGATGACGGGGCATCGAAGGCGCAGGAAGCGACCCGCGACTATGTGCTGAAAACCGAAGGGGCGGAAGGCGAAGCGCCGCTTCTCAATATTTTCGGCGGCAAGCTCACCACCTATCGGCGGCTTGCCGAACATGCTCTTGAAAAAATCGGCGATGCGCTGGGTGAAAAGGGCGCGCCATGGACGGCGGGCTCACATTTGCCGGGTGGAAATTTCGGCGCCGAGGCCTACACCGCGGAAGTTTCGGCGCTGCGGTCGCGTTATCCCTTTCTTGAAGAGCGTCATGCGGAGCGGCTTGTGCGCTGCTACGGAACGGATGCAGCGGTGCTGATCGGCAATGCGACAGAGGCGGCGGCGCTGGGGCGGTATTTCGGCGGTACGCTCTACGAGGCTGAGGTTCGCTGGCTGATGGCGCGGGAATGGGCGCTAACGGCGGAGGATATTCTGTGGCGCCGCACCAAGCAGGGGCTCTTTTTTACCCCGGAAGAGGTGCGTGGGCTGGAGGATTATGTCGAAGACATTGCAGGTGGGCGCTTAAGGGCAATCTGACGATCCGGATAAAAGCGGAGGAGGCTTTGGATCACCATGCTTGAATTGCGAAACGTCTCTAAGATGGTGGGCGGTGAATATCATATTCACCCGACCGATCTGACGTTGCAGCGCGGAAGCCTGAACGTCCTGCTTGGACCGACACTTTCGGGCAAGACGACGCTGATGCGGCTGATGGCCGGACTGGACAAGCCGAGCGCCGGCTCGATCTTTTTCAATGGCGAAGATGTGACGGGATGGCCGGTGCAGAAGCGCAATGTCGCGATGGTCTATCAGCAGTTCATCAACTATCCGGCGCTCAGCGTTTACGAAAACATCGCCTCGCCCATGCGCGTTGCCGGCAAGGATCAGTCGACCATCGACAGGGAAGTGAGGAAAGCCGCCGAGCTTTTGAAGCTGACGCCCTATCTCGACCGCACGCCGCTCAATCTTTCCGGCGGTCAGCAGCAGCGCACAGCACTCGCCCGCGCCATCGTCAAGAACGCCAATCTGGTGCTGCTCGATGAGCCGCTGGCCAATCTCGACTACAAGCTGCGCGAAGAGCTGCGCGAGGAACTGCCGCGCATTTTCGCCGAATCCGGGGCCATCTTCGTTTATGCCACCACCGAACCTTCCGAGGCGCTGCTTTTGGGCGGCAATACCGCAACGCTCAACGAGGGCAGGGTAACGCAGTTCAGCCGTACCATCGAGGTTTACCGGCGTCCGGTGGATATTGTCACTGCGGAAATTTTTGCAGACCCGCCGCTCAACACTATCGAGGTCGTCAAGGCGGGCGGTGCATTCACCCGTGCCGACCAGGCGGTGATTGCGGTGCCGGCGCATCTTGCCGCCGTGCCGGATGGACCTTTGACCATCGCTTTCCAGCCGCATCATCTTTTCCCGCAGGCGAAGGGCGAGGCCCGCCAGTCGATCCGGGCGCGGACGCTGATTTCGGAAATCGCCGGATCGGAAAGCTTCGTGCATGTGGAATTTTCGGGCCGGCGCTGGGTCATGCTGGCGCATGGCATTCATGACATCGAGCCGGACAGGGACATAGAGCTGTTTCTCGATACAAAACACCTGATGGCCTTTGACGCGAATGGCCGCGCCATCGGCGAAGCGGCTTGAGGGAGATCGGTCATGGCACGCATCACGCTCGATCATATCCGCCACGCCTATAACGCAAAGGCGCAGGCTGCCGGCGACTATGCGCTGAAGGAAGTCCATCATGAATGGGAGGACGGCGGCGCCTATGCGCTGCTCGGCCCTTCCGGCTGCGGCAAGACCACGCTGCTCAACATCATTTCCGGGCTGCTGCGCCCCTCCGAAGGCCGCATCGCCTTTGACGGAACGGACGTCACGGATTTCGCCACTGAAGACCGCAATATTGCGCAGGTATTCCAGTTCCCGGTCGTCTACGACACGATGACGGTCTATGACAATCTGGCCTTTCCGCTGCGCAACCGGCATGTGCCGGAAGCCGAGGTGGACCGCCGGGTGCGGGAAATCCTCGAAATGACCGATCTTTCCGGCATGGCCAAACGCCATGCGCGCGGTCTGACGGCGGATCAGAAACAGAAGATTTCGCTGGCGCGCGGGCTGGTGCGGTCCGATGTCAACGCCATCCTCTTCGACGAGCCGCTGACGGTGATCGACCCGCATATGAAATGGGTGCTGCGCTCGCAGCTGAAACGGTTGCACCGGCAGTCCGGTTTCACCATGGTTTATGTCACCCATGACCAGACCGAGGCGCTGACCTTCGCCGACAAGGTTGTGGTCATGTATGACGGGCAGATCGTCCAGATCGGCACGCCGGCTGAGCTTTTCGAACGGCCGGGACATACCTTCGTCGGTTATTTCATCGGCTCGCCCGGCATGAACGTGCTGCCCGCCAGTATCGACGGCGCGACCGCAATGGTCGGCGGGCTTGGTGTGCCGCTGGCCGGTGCGCCAAAGGTTGACGGAGCGCAACGCATCGAGATCGGCATCCGCCCGGAATTCGTCCGACTGGAACGGGGCGGCATGCCCATCACTGTCGACAAGGTCGAGGATATCGGCCGGCAGAAGATCGTGCGCGCCCGGTTCGCCGGCCAGAAACTCGCGATCGTCGTTGCCGAAGACGAGGAAATCCCGGCGGAAGCGGGTGTTCGCTTCGATCCGGCCGCCATCGGCGTCTTCGCCGACTCGTGGCGTGTAAAGATGGGGGCCTGACCATGGAAAAGAGCTGGAACAACAAGGCATGGTTCATGGTGCTGCCGGTGCTGGTGCTGGTCGCCTTTTCCGCCGTCATTCCGCTGATGACCGTCGTGAATTATTCGGTGCAGGATACGTTCGGCAATAACCAGTTCTTCTGGGCGGGAACACAATGGTTCGAGGAAATTCTGGCCTCGGACCGTTTCTGGGATGCGCTGGGGCGCAACCTGCTGTTCTCCGGCATCATTCTGGCGATAGAAATTCCGCTTGGTATCTTCATCGCGCTCAAAATGCCGAAATCCGGCATCGGCGTGCCGATCTGCCTCGTCACGATGGCGCTGCCGCTGCTGGTGCCGTGGAATGTTGTGGGCACCATCTGGCAGGTTTTCGGCCGCAGCGATATCGGCCTGCTCGGTTATTACGCCAATCAGCTCGGGCTCGATTATAACTATGTCAACGATCCGGTCGACGCGTGGATCACCGTCGTCATCATGGATGTCTGGCACTGGACGAGCCTTGTCGTGCTTTTGTGCTATGCCAGCCTCGTTTCCATTCCCGATGCCTATTATCAGGCAGCCAGGATCGATGGCGCGTCGCGTTTTGCGGTGTTCCGTTACATCCAGCTGCCGAAGATGAAGCGGGTGCTGCTGATCGCTTTCCTGCTGCGCTTCATGGACAGTTTCATGATCTATACCGAGCCTTTCGTCGTCACCGGCGGCGGCCCGGGCAATTCCACCACCTTCCTGTCCATCGATCTCGTGAAGATGGCGCTCGGCCAGTTCGACCTCGGGCCGGCGGCGGCCATGTCGCTGATCTACTTCCTCATCATCCTGCTGCTGTCCTGGGTGTTCTACACCGTCATGACCAGCCACGACGCGGAGACTTGAGACATGAGCGCCTCGAATGTCACCACAAGCGTGGAGCGCAACGGCATCGGCAGCTCGCCGGTGAGAGCCACTGCGACGGGACGATCCGGCCTTGCCGTCAATGCGCGGCGTCGCCACCACGGGCCGTCGCGTTTTTCCTGGCTGGTGCCGACGATCTATATCCTGCTGCTGCTGGTTCCGATCTACTGGCTCGTCAATATGAGCTTCAAGACGAACACGGAAATCGTCTCCTCCATGACGCTTTATCCGCATCAGCCGACATTGCAGAACTACCGGACGATCTTCACCGATTCATCCTGGTATTCGGGCTATATCAATTCGATCATCTATGTCGTCATGAACATGGTGATCTCGGTCGCGGTGGCGTTGCCGGCGGCTTACGCCTTCTCGCGTTATCGTTTTCTGGGCGACAAGCACCTGTTCTTCTGGCTTTTGACCAACCGCATGGCCCCGCCCGCCGTCTTCGCGCTGCCCTTCTTCCAGCTTTACTCGGCCTTCGGGCTGATCGACACGCATATCGCCGTGGCGCTGGCGCATTGCCTGTTCAACGTGCCGCTGGCGGTGTGGATTCTCGAAGGTTTCATGTCCGGCGTGCCGAAGGAAATCGACGAGACCGCTTATATTGACGGCTACTCCTTCCCGAAATTCTTCGTGAAGATCTTCATGCCGCTCATCGCTTCCGGCATCGGTGTCGCCTGCTTCTTCAGCTTCATGTTCTCGTGGGTCGAGCTTCTGATCGCCCGCACGCTGACGACGACGGACGCCAAGCCGATTGCCGCGACCATGACGCGCACGGTCTCTGCCGCCGGCATGGACTGGGGCCTGCTTGCCGCCGCCGGCGTGCTGACACTCATCCCCGGCGCGCTGGTGATCTGGTTCGTGCGTAATTACATCGCCAAGGGCTTCGCGCTCGGGAGGGTTTGACCATGACGAAGATGCCCGATTTTACCTGGATGGCGTGGACTTGGCAGACGGCGGCCTTTTTTGGCGCCATCGCCCTGCTGCTCGTCGGCATGTGGTTCTGGGAATATCTCTCGCCCGGCGGCAATCCCCGCTTCGGCCTCCTGCGCTTCGAAACCACGCGCGGTGACAGGCTGTTTATCTCGCTGCTCGGCAGCGCCTTCATTCATCTCGCATGGCTCGGGCTAGTCGGCCCGAACCTGTGGTGGGCTCTCGCTCTATCCTTGGTTTACGCCATCGGCGTTTTCCGTTTTGTCTAGAGCAGGAAAACGGTGCGGCGGAGGAAAACCGCACCCGCAGACTTCATGCAATCGCAAACCCCTGGGAGGACTGATATGCGACGGCATCTGATGACGACGACGGCGGCCATGCTGCTGGCAATGACGGGTTCCGCTTTCGCCGGAATGGAGGAAGCAAAGCAGTTTCTGGACAAGGAAATCGGCGATCTTTCGTCGCTTTCGCGTGGCGATCAGGAAAAGGAGCTGCAATGGTTTGTCGATGCCGCGAAACCCTTCGCGGGCATGGAAATCAAGGTCGTTTCCGAATCTCTGACGACCCATGAATATGAATCCAAGGTTCTGGCTCCGGCCTTCACCGCCATTACCGGTATCAAGGTCACGCACGACCTGATCCAGGAAGGCGACGTCGTCGAAAAAATCCAGACCCAGATGCAGACCGGCCAGAACCTTTATGACGGCTGGGTCAACGATAGCGACCTTATCGGTACGCATTGGCGCTACCAGCAGGTGCGCAACCTGACCGACTTCATGGCCAATGAAGGCAAGGATGTCACCAATCCCGGCCTCGACCTCAAGGACTTCATCGGCAGCGCCTTTACGACGGCGCCGGACAAGAAGCTCTACCAGCTTCCCGACCAGCAATTCGCGAACCTCTACTGGTTCCGTTACGACTGGTTCAACAACGAAAAGAACAAGGCCGATTTCAAGGCCAAATATGGTTATGACCTCGGCGTGCCGGTCAACTGGTCGGCCTATGAGGATATTGCCGAATTCTTCACCGGCCGCGATGTCGACGGCAAGAAGGTCTTCGGCCATATGGATTACGGCAAGAAGGATCCGTCGCTCGGCTGGCGCTTCACCGATGCCTGGCTCTCCATGGCCGGCAACGGCGACAAGGGCCTGCCGAACGGTCTGCCGGTCGACGAATGGGGCATCAAGGTCAACGACAAGTCGCAGCCGGTCGGCTCCTGCGTGGCGCGCGGCGGCGATACCAACGGTCCGGCTTCGGTCTATTCCATCGAGAAATATCTCGAATGGCTGAAGAAATATGCGCCGCCGGAAGCGCAGGGCATGACCTTCTCCGAATCCGGTCCGGTGCCGGCGCAGGGCAGTATCGCCCAGCAGATCTTCTGGTACACGGCGTTTACCGCCGATATGGCCAAGCCCGGCCTGCCTGTCGTGAACGAGGACGGTTCGCCGAAATGGCGCGTGGCACCTTCGCCGCATGGTGTCTACTGGAAGGACGGCATGAAGCTCGGTTATCAGGATGTGGGTTCGTGGACGCTGATGAAATCCACCCCCGACGACCGCGCCAAGGCCGCCTGGCTCTACGCGCAGTTCGTGACCTCCAAGACCGTGGATGTGAAGAAGAGCCATGTGGGCCTGACCTTCATTCGCGACACCACCATCCACCACAAGAGCTTCACGGATCGCGCGTCCAAACTCGGCGGTCTCATCGAGTTCTATCGTTCGCCGGCCCGCGTGCAATGGTCGCCGACCGGCACCAACGTTCCGGATTATCCGAAGCTGGCGCAGCTGTGGTGGCAGGCGATCGGCGATGCTTCGTCGGGTGCGAAAACCGCGCAAGCCGCGATGGACTCTCTTTGCGCCGAGCAGGAAAAGGTCATGAGCCGTCTGGAACGCGCCGGCGTGCAGGGCGATATCGGCCCGAAACTGGCGGAAGAGCACGATATCGAATACTGGAACAAGGATGCCGTTTCGAAGGGCAATCTGGCGCCGCAGCTGAAGATCGCCAACGAAAAGGAAAAGCCGGTCACCGTCAATTACGACGAACTGGTCAAAAGCTGGCAGAAGTGATGTCTGCGTAAAATCTGAAACCGGGGCGGCTTGCCGCCCCGGTCATTGCGTCTGAAAGGGAGTAGCATGATGGGCGGTTATATTCTGGCGATCGATCAGGGAACGACATCGACACGGTCGATGGTCTTTGATCGCGACATGCGGGTCATCGGTGTCGGACAGCGAGAATTTCCGCAACATTTTCCGGCCTCCGGCTGGGTCGAACACGATGCCGAGGATATCTGGAAAAGCGTGCTCGAAACCATCCGGCTGGCGCTTGCCGATGCCGGCATCGCCGCCTCCGATATCGAGGCGATCGGCATTACCAACCAGCGCGAAACGACGGTACTGTGGGACCGGAACACGGGCGAGGCCGTGCATCGGGCCGTGGTCTGGCAGGATCGCCGCGCCGCGCCCGTCTGCGAGGATCTGAAAAAAAGGGGGTTGGAGCCGCTTTTTTCGAAAAAGACCGGTCTGCTGCTCGATCCCTATTTTTCCGGCACGAAGCTGAAATGGCTTCTCGATAGTGTCAGCGGCCTTCGCGAAAAAGCCGCGAAGGGCGAAATCTGCTTTGGCACGGTCGATAGTTTCCTGATCTATCGACTCACCGGCGGCCGCCGTCATGTAACCGACGCCACCAATGCCTCGCGAACGCTGATCTACAATATCGAGGAAAATACATGGGACGATGAACTCCTGTCGATCCTCGACATTCCCCGCGCCATGCTGCCGGAGGTGCTGGATTGCGCCGCCGATTTCGGCGTGACGGATAAATCGCTGTTGGGTGCGGAAATTCCGATCCTTGGCGTCGCCGGCGATCAGCAGGCAGCGGTGATCGGTAATGCCTGCTTCGAGCCGGGCATGATGAAATCCACCTACGGCACGGGCTGCTTTGCGCTGCTCAACACCGGCACGGATCGCGTCGCTTCCACCAACCGGCTGCTGACGACCATCGCTTACCGCCTCGACGGCGTCACCACCTATGCGCTGGAAGGCTCGATCTTCATTGCCGGTGCCGCCGTGCAATGGCTGCGCGATGAGCTCGGTTTCATCTCGGTCGCTTCCGAGGTCAGCGCGCTTGCGGAAAAGGCCGACGCCAATCAACGTGTCTATCTGGTCCCGGCCTTCACCGGCCTTGGCGCACCCTATTGGGACGCGGAAGCGCGTGGCGCTATTTTCGGGCTGACGCGTGGCACCGGTCCGGCGGAATTCGCCCGGGCGGCGCTGGAAAGCGTCGCCTATCAGACCTTCGACCTGCTGGACGCCATGCGCAAGGACTGGGCGGGTGACAATGGCAAGACGGTGCTCCGGGTCGATGGCGGCATGGTCGCTTCCGATTGGACCATGCAACGGCTGGCGGATATTCTTGCGGCGCCCGTCGACCGGCCGGTTTTCCTGGAAACGACCATTCTCGGAGCGGCCTGGCTTGCCGCCTCGCGCGCCGGCATCTGGCCGGACCGCAAGGCCTTTGCTGAACATTGGCGGCGTGACCGCCGTTTCAGCCCCGCAATGGAAGAGGCTGAACGGAAAGACGCCATTGCCGGCTGGCGCGACAGCGTCGGCCGCTGCCTGTCGCGGCGGGAGAATTGAACAGGCTATACAAAACTGCCGGGTGCGATGCTCTTGCTGGAAACGAGATCGGAAAGGGCGCGCACCAGCTTTGCATCCGCGCCCTTGCTCGGCTGAAGCACGAATTCCACGTCCTCCAGCGGCGGTAGCACGCCTGCGGCAATCTCCTTCAGGCCTGCCGGCGCCATGCTGCGCGGCTGCACCAGAATTCCCATGCCCGCCCTTGCTGCGGCGGTCAGCCCGCTGAGGCTGCCGCAGGTACAGACGATCCGCCAGGCGAGACCGGCCCGGTCGAGCGCCTCCTGCGCCGCCTTTCGGGTGATGCTCGGCGGCGGAAAGGCAATCAGCGGCAGGGCATCCGGCTGGTTTAGCATCCGCTCCGGGTCGCGCGCCAGCCACACGAGCGGTTCGCGGTAGAGAAAGTGACCGAGCTTGTCGCCGAGACGGCGTTTGGCGAGCACCACATCCAGTTCGCCATTGTCCTGCATTTGGTAAAGCACGCCGCTCAGCGAAACCGTCAGTTCCAGATCTACGAGGGGATAAAGACGGATGAACTCTTCCAGAATGGCGGTCAGCCGACTGGCGACGAAATCTTCCGAAACGCCAAGTCTCAACCGCCCGCGCAGACGGTTCTCGCTGAACAGCGACGACACCTTGCTGTCGATTTCCAGCATATTGCGGGCATAACCCAGCAGCGCCTCGCCCTCACCGGTCAGTTTTACCTGATGGGTGCTGCGCGCGATCAGCCGGCGGCCAAGTGCCGCCTCAAGCCTTTGAATATGCTGGCTGACAGTGGACTGGCCAATCCCCAGCCGTTCGGCCGCCAGCGTGAAGCTGCCGGTCTGCTGAAGCATCACGAAGCTCGCAAGATGTTGAAGGTTCAGCATTATCCTGAATCGCGATAACTGTTAATCTTTGCATCGGAATTCATGATGAGCGATAGTACCGCGCGTTTCAAGCAAAACCGATGCCGGAAAGACCTCCCATGACCCGCTTCCTACCTGATCGTTTCACCATGATGCTGGTGGCCACCGTGATTTTGGCCTCCATTTTGCCGATCAGCGGTGAGCCGGCGGAGTATTTCGGGCTGGCGACAAAACTCGCGATCGCTTTGCTGTTCTTCCTCCACGGCGCGCGGCTTTCCCGGGATGTGGTGATTGCCGGTATCCTGCACTGGCGCCTGCATCTGGCGATCCTTCTCGTCACCTTCGGTCTGTTCCCGCTGCTCGGCGTGGCAATCGGCTTCATTCCCGAGAATATTCTGCCTGCGCCGCTTTATATGGGTGTGTTGTTCCTCTGCGTCCTGCCATCCACCGTGCAGTCCTCCATTGCCTTCACCTCCATGGCGGGTGGAAACGTGCCGGCTGCGATCTGTTCGGCCTCGGCTTCGAATATTTTCGGCATGTTCCTGACCCCGCTGCTGGTCGGCCTGCTGTTTACGGTGGGCGGCCATGGCGGTGGATTTTCGCTGGATGCGTTCCTGCAAATCTTCCTGCAGCTGCTTCTGCCCTTCATCGTCGGCCAGGTGCTGCAGCCGTGGATCGGCGACTGGATCAGGGCGCGCAAGAAATTGCTGGCTCCGGTCGATCGCGGTTCCATCCTGATGGTCGTTTATCTGGCTTTTTCCGATGCGGTCATCGAAGGCATCTGGCACACATTTTCGCTCAGGGATATCGGCGTGGTCATCGTCATCAACATCGTGCTTCTGGCGCTTGTTCTCTGCGTGACGATGTTCGGCAGCCGCGCGCTCGGTTTCGACAAGGCGGATGAAATCACCATCACCTTCTGCGGATCGAAGAAGAGCCTTGCCAGCGGCGTGCCCATGGCGGGTGCGATTTTCGCCGGCCAAAGCATTGGTGCAATCGTCCTGCCGATCATGCTTTTCCACCAGATCCAGCTGATGGTCTGCGCGGTGCTGGCCCAACGTTATGCCAGAAAGGCCCATGAAAAAGCGGCCATATCGGAAGCCGCTGCCGCAGAAGGCGCGGTAGTCTCCACCCGCTGAAGAGCGAATTTTCATCAAACAAAAACGGCCCCTTTACGGGGCCGTTCGTTTGAGGTCCGGATCGGTTTAGTTGACCTGGGCCGGCGTGATCTGGGCTTCGATCGTTTTCGGCGCATCGGCGCTGTCGGACGAGATCGCGATGCGACGCGGTTTCATGGCTTCCGGAATGTTGCGGACGAGATCGATGTGAAGCAGGCCGTTCTTAAGGGAGGCGGTCTGGACTTCGACGTGGTCGGCCAGCTGGAAGCGGCGTTCGAAAGCGCGTGTGGCAATGCCGCGATACAGGAACTCACCTTCGGATGACTTCTCATCTGCGGCCTTCTCGGCCTTCACCGTCAGCGTATTCGCACGGGATTCGATGCTGAGTTCGTTCTCATCGAAACCGGCAACGGCCATGGTGATGCGATAGGTGTTTTCGCCGGTCCGCTCGATATTGTAGGGCGGATAGGACTGGGCCTGTTCGGGCTGGCCAAGGCCGTCAAGCATCGAAAAAAGACGGTCGAAGCCGACGGTGGAACGATAGAGGGGGGAAAAATCAACGTGACGCATGGTGTCCTCCTTAAGAAGCGACTGTTTGCGGTTAAGCCCGGCGTCCCGTTCTGGCGACGGCCGGACATGTGGCGCGGTCCCGTTCTGGCGACCGCATGAATGAGATGGGAATGGCCTGCCGCTGCGTCAAGGGGGCGTGAAAAGGCGAAAGCAACATGAACCATGGCTGAACGTCAGGTTCCGGCATCGTTCAGTTTGAGAGCCATAAAACATCGGTCATCGGAGACATTCTCCGTGGACAGAAGCAATAACGTCCCTTCTTCTTCTGTCTTATTCGCCGGAACCGCGACTGCTTTAACCGACGGTTCCGGCAATTTTTTCTTTGACCTTCCCGCGCCGCCGACCTATCCCGAAAAGGCAGAAAAGCCGGAAAAGACCGATGATCGAAGCCACATTGCGCGCCAGCGAAGACAACCCGGTTCCCGGCAACCATACCGTCGGATATTTTACCGGCGATCGCGGCAAACAGCTTCGCTATGCGATCTTTCGCGCCAGCCGCCAGGTGGCCCGCGGAACCGTGGTTCTGCTGCATGGCAGGAACGAATGTATCGAGAAATATTTCGAAACGGTCGGCGATCTCACCGCCATGGGTTTCTGGGTTGCGACCTTCGATACGCGCGGGCAGGGCGGTTCCGAAAGATTGCTGAAAAAACCGGGTGCCGGGCATGTGCGGCGGTTCTCCGACTATCAGCGTGATATCAGCCTTTTTCTCGAACAGGTGGTGTTGCCGGATACGCGGCTGCCATTCTTCATGATCGCGCATTCCACCGGCGCGCTTGCAGCGCTTGCCGCCGCACCCGGCCTGTCGAACCGGATCGACCGTCTCGCGCTTTGTTCGCCCTTCATCGAGCTGGACAGCCAGCAATCCGTCCCCTCATCCGTCATTCGGGCGGTGGCGACGGCTCTAAGTCTCGTTGGCCTTGGACGGGTGCAGCTCGGCAAGGATCAGCGGGAGCGGGATTTCGACGGCAATCCGCTCACCTCGGACTCCAGACGTTTTGCAAGAAATCTCTCGCTGCACAGGCAGTTTCCGGAACTTTTCATCGGCGCGCCGACGGCGCGCTGGGTCTATGAGGCGCTGAAGACCATGGGGCGGGTGGTCCGTCAGGACCATCTGACAAATATCACCATTCCGACCCTTATTCTGGCGCCGATGCTTGATACAATCACGCCCTATAAGGCGCAGGAGGAACTCTCACGCAATTTCCGGGCAGCGCAGCTTCTTCCGATCACCGGTGCGCGCCACGAATTGCTGCATGAGCGCGATGTTTTCCGCAAGCAGGCGCTGGCGGCCATCGACGCGTTTTTCGCGCCGGAGTGATGGCCGCTTAAGCGGGCTACCTTAGAGTTTTGAGAGAATGGCAAGCGCCTGTTCGTGCACCGCCTTCGAGCCGGCTGCGAGAATGCGGCCGCCATTTTCCGGACGACCGCCATCCCAGGTCGTCATGATGCCGCCGGCCTGCTCGATCACAGGGATCAACGCGCCGACATCATAGGGCTTCAGGCCGGATTCGATCACCAGGTCGACGTGGCCGGCTGCAAGCAGACAATAGGCGTAACAATCCACGCCGTAGCGGAAAAGGCGGACCTGATCCTGTACCTTTTCATAGAAGGGCTTTTCTTCCGCAGTGAAGATATGCGGGGTAGTGGTGAACAGCACCGCATCCGACAAAGACGCGCAATCACGCGTCCGGATTTTCTTTTCGCCGTCGGGTCCGAAATACCAGGCTGTCTCGCCATCGGCGAAATAGCGCTCTTTCGTGAAAGGCTGGTCCATGATGCCCATGGAGGCGCGGCCGGCTGACTGGAAGCCGATCAGCGTGCCCCAGACCGGCACGCCGGAAATGAAGGCGCGGGTGCCATCGATGGGGTCGATGACCCAGATATGCTCGCGGTCGAGACCGATGTTGCCGTGTTCTTCGCCCAGAATGCCATGCTGCGGAAAACGGGCCTCGATCAGGGCGCGAATGGCTGTTTCTGCGGCCTGATCGCCTTCCGTCACCGGATCGTAGCCGCCATCCTGCTTGTTGGCGACGGCAATGCCCGTGCGGAAGCGGGGAAGCGTTTCTGCGCTGGCGGCATCGGCAAGTTTGAAGAAGAAATCCCGGTCGGGCAGCATGCGAAACCTCATTGCCTGAATATTGGGTCTGAATTCTATTGGGGCAATGCATAGACCGGAATCGCATCCGCCGTCCACTCATACGAATGAGGGCACCGGCGTTTCCATATTTTCAGCATAAGCCTAAAAAATATGCATAAAATAAAATGATTGACAATTGTGCAATTACTGCGTAGCGTCATCCTACAGTCTCTGACTGTAAATACCCTCCTTGGGTGTTTCCTCCCTAGACTTGACCGCGCCAAGGCGCGGTTTTTTTTTGGTCCGGCGGGCCGCCAGACCATCCGGGATAAAAGATTGAAATAGCGGATGATTCGCGCTGCTATTCGGCAGCGAGCGACGTTTCTATCGCGTATTCGGAAACGAAGGCGCCAAGCTGACGCATGAAGATTTCAAGCGACGCCTGAATGGCGGGAAAATCGGCTTTTTTCAAAAGCGTCTTTTCGTCCACGTAAAGCGCCCGGTTGACCTCGATCTGCAGCGCATGGAGAGAGCGGATGGGCCGGCCATAATGTTCGGTGATGAAGCCGCCGGCATAGGGTTTGTTGCAGACCGCGACGAAACCCAGTTCCTCAAGAAAATGCAGCGCGGCGCGGGAGACTTCCTGGGATGCGCTGGTGCCGTAGCGATCGCCGATGATTACATCGGGCCTCAGATTCGAGCCGGCGACGCGGATATTGCCTGGCATGGAATGGCAGTCGATCAGCACCGCCATTCCGAAATTGGCGTGGGTGCGAGACAGCAGGCGGCGCAGGCAGGCATGATAGGGCTTGTAGATCGTCTCGATCCGCGAAAGCGCCTCGTCGACCGGCAGGCGGTGGGCATAGATATCCATATTCTCGGCGACAATGCGCGGCACTGTTCCCAGACCGCCGGCGACCCGCATGGAGCCGATATTGGCATAAGGCGGAAGCGTGCCTTCGAACATGCGGGGATCGAGTTCGTAGGGCTCGCGATTGACGTCCAGATAGGCGCGCGGGAAATTCGCTTTGAGAAGCGGCGCACCTATCTCCGGTGCCGCCGCGAACAGCTCATCGACGAAGTGATCTTCGGAGCGGCGGATCTCGTGCGAATCGAGCCTTGCCGACTCCAGGAAGGAAATCGGGTAGCAGCGGCCGCTATGGGGGGAATTATAGACGAATGGCAGGGTTTGAACGGCAGGTTCCGTTACTTCGAACAGCTCATATTCACCCGTTATCCAGTCCATTCAGGGTCATTTACCATGTCGCAAAACTATCAGGATGTTCATGTTGCCAGTTACGGCGCGGCAAGTCCATACTATCGCCCAATCAGCGCTATACCGATTCACGTGTTCACAGGATATTTACCGTGAAAACCCTATAATCGGGCTAGGGTATTCCAAACATTGAGTAGTTACGGTCACTTATGATGAATCAGAAAATTCTTCTCGCTGAAGACGACAACGATATGCGCCGCTTCCTCGTCAAGGCGCTGGAAAAAGCCGGTTACAAGGTTTCTTCCTTCGACAATGGCGCCAGCGCCTATGACCGGCTTCGCGAAGAGCCGTTTTCGCTTCTGCTGACCGATATCGTCATGCCCGAAATGGACGGCATCGAGCTTGCGCGGCGCGCGACCGAACTCGACCCGGACCTCAAAGTCATGTTCATTACCGGCTTTGCAGCCGTTGCGCTGAATGCCGATTCGAAGGCTCCGAAGGACGCCAAGGTGCTTTCCAAGCCGTTCCATCTGCGCGATCTGGTGGATGAGGTCAACAAACTCCTTGTGGCGTAAGGCCTCTCAAAAAACCTTCACAAAACCGAAAAAAAGCAGTTGACGCATGAACCGGTTTTGTGGTCTATCCGCCGCCACGGAGGGCGTGTAGCTCAGCGGGAGAGCACTACGTTGACATCGTAGGGGTCACAGGTTCAATCCCTGTCACGCCCACCATCCGAGTTCTTGAGTATCAAGGCCTTGCGAGAGATTGCAGGGCCTTTTTACATAGCGGCCCCAGCGAGTAACACTTGCATCTGCCTTACCGTTTTCGACGCCACGCGTTCGGAGATAAAATTAGTATCCCGCACGTATTTCACGAGAGATCGACCCCGGTTCCGATTTCTGCTCTGGGGTATTCAGGTCAGGCGTCGACAGTCCGGACATTGAAAGAACATCGATGAGGTTACGGCGCTTTACAATAAGGCGTTCAAACCGGCTGTAGGTCATCAACACATGATGGGGTGGCTTATCGCGATCTGTAGTGTCACAGGTCCTGCCTGGGCGGTTTTCTTTGTCTGCTGAAGTCATGGCTTCCCATCAACTCACAATTTATTGTTGTTGCGCTTCGGAGCAATATCGCCTTGTTTGTAGACTCAAAATCTTCACGGGGAGAGAAAACGATGTCCATAAAAACAACAACTCGCGCCACTCTGCTGGTAGGATCGCTTCTGATTGGGGCGAGTTCTGCACTTGCAGAAACAGTTCTACACCGCGGCAATGCCGGCGAACCGCAAACGCTCGATCAGGCACAGACCTCGATCAACATCGAAGAATTTATCCTGAAAGACCTTTATTGTTGGTTTCCACGCGGAACTGAGCCGGTTTTTCCACCGAGAAGTGAGCCACCTCTAAGTATGGTTGTCTGATCAGGCTTTGGTCAATGGGTTGGCCT
>NZ_JBNWCP010000022.1:0-63768 GCF_053522345.1 Agrobacterium sp. 22-226-1 | reverse complement strand
AAAACCAGTCAACGCGGGGTGGAGCAGCCCGGTAGCTCGTCAGGCTCATAACCTGAAGGCCGCAGGTTCAAATCCTGCCCCCGCAACCAAAGTTTACGAATGATATCAAATAGCTCCGGGCCGCCCTGGAGCTATTTTTTTTGCCCAAAATCCTCTAGCACAACTCTAGCACAGAATCGGCTCCTGATTTGACGCGTCCTTGCCGGCGTGATTCCCTGTTCCCATATCGAAGACGGGAAACAAGCAGGGGGCCGGTATGGCGAGCCACGAAATCCTCGGAGGGAAGGTCAATGTCTACCGGCGCGGGGGCTCACCGGCTATCTATCCTGGCGGGAGATCTATCTCGTCTTTGCGGCGCTAAACCTGTTCCTTTGCATGCCGCTGCACTTACCTCCCTGCTGGACAACCGGGCATTTGCATGCAAGCGCTCGTCCAAACAGAGTCAGAAATATGTAACGTCTTCAGCTTGAGTATTCAGCGGATTTTTTCCGCGTTTGGTAAGCCAGGAATACATCGGCGGCACGCGGTCTGCGATGGACTCGACATGGATATCGATGAGGCAGGGTCCGTCCCTGTAAGCGAAGGCTGTTTCAAGCGCTGTGTCGAGTTCCTCTGAATTCGTTGCTGTCCAGGCCTTGAGATCGAAGGCTTCCGCAATGGCCTGACCGCGTGGAGGCATGAAATCCACACCGAAGCACTGGTTATGCCCCTTCAGCCGGTGAAGGCCTTTGATCCACCCAAAGGTGCCGTTGTTGAACAGTAGCAGGATCGCCGGGATCTGCAGGCGGACGAGAGTTTCGAGTTCTCCGACCGCCATTCCGAACGAGCCGTCGCCGAACATGCCGATCGGCCGGTGGTCCTTGTTCGCGAACCACGCTCCGACGGTGGCAGGCAGGGCGGAGCCAAGCCCGCCAAAGGCGCGAGGAATGGCAAACCCCGTGCGGCCATCCCTGAGCTTGAGGAAGCGTGTCATGTGCGGGGTGGGCGTTCCCGCATCCGAATAGATGTGCCGGAGACAATGAGCGGCTTTTTGCTGCTCGTCAGGAGTGTGATCAGCGTGTCGAGTTTTTCGGGAGCAGGTAAGGTCGGAAAGGCAGGAAACTCCCTGCACTCCGTCTCCACATGAAGGGAGATCCGGGCGGGGTCGACTTCCGCCAGCAACATATCTTCCGGGATCTGCAAATGGACCGCACCGGGCTTTCCGGAGCAGGCGACGCGGAAGGCTCGACGGATGATTTCCGGTAATTTTTCCGCCGATTTGACCTGCACCGACATCTTGGTGTTCGGATCAAACAGGCGGGCACAATCAAGTTCAGTCAGTACGCCGCGGCCCTCGCCCGGTAGCGGAATGTCAATTGTCAGGAGGATGACGGGTACGGAGGAGGAATTGGATTCCGCCACCGGTGGGAGAGAATACATCGCGCCGGCACCCGACGGGCATTCAAATATCCCCGGCTTGCTGGTGAAACGACCGTAGGCATCGGCCATATAACCTGCCACCGCTCGTCACGCGCCATCACATGACGGATCTCTCCTTCCCGTTGCTGAAGGGCTTCATAAAGTGGGACGTTGGTATCACCAGGCACACCCAAGATGACCTCGACGCCATAGCCGATCAACATTTCAACCAGAATATCCGCACCACGCATCCAGAATTCTCCTTCATGTTGTAACTGTCTTCAATGCACCGGTCGGCTCTGCTGGCAAGCGTTGCGGTTTGTCTCGGCTCGTCGCGTATCGTTTGAGCGGGCAGCGATGGGATTACTTGTCCGCGACTTTGCACCCGATCCTTACGGCGCGCGCCTACCCAGCCGGAACCGTCTCGGGGAGTACGCGCTGATATCGAAAGCCTGCGGAGTGCGCATAATCTGCTGCGCGATGATCTTTCCGGTGATCGGTCCTGATGCGAAGCCGACATGACCATGGCCAAAGGCATAGAATATATCCGCCGAAACGCTTGATCGGCCGATAACCGGAAGGCCATCGGGAGTGGAGGGACGATGCCCCATCCATTTATCGACGTTGATGTTCGTCATCCCTGCGAGCGCGGGATAGGTTTTGCGGGCATGCTCAAGAAGAATGTCGACACGGCGCCAATTTGGAGGTGTGTCGACGGATGCGAGCTCGACCCGGCCCGACAACCGAAGCCCTTGCGTCGTCGGCGACGGTTGTTCATGATGACGGCGGCAAGAGCATTGAAGCCGTGCTTGTTGGGCGAGAGGGCATCACCGGCTGGCCCGTTCTGCTGGGCGCGGAAACCACGCCGGACGAAACCATCATGGGCGTGGGCGGTCGTGGCTTCCTGATTCCGGCCGTTGAAATACGGCGGGAAATGGAGGAAGACGCGCGCCTGCGTGAGCTTTTGCTGGGCTATATCAACGTCTGCCTGCTTCAGGCCGGCCAGCTTGTGCTTGCAAATGGGCAATATGGTCTGCGGGAAAGGCTCGCACGCTGGCTGCTGATGTGTCATGACCGCCTCGATACGGATGATCTGCCGATCACCCATGAGTTTCTCTCCACCGTTCTTGGGGTGCGGCGGCCGGGCATTACCAACGAGCTGCATGTTCTCGAAGGCATTCATGCCATTCGCGCCAGCCGCGGAAATGTCCGGATCGTCAATCGCGGTATACTGGAAGACGTCGCCGACATGACTTACGGCGTCCCCGAAAGAGAATACGAAACACTGATGGCCCGTATGCAGTCGGATATTGCCGCGCCGTCAGTCTTTTCTGTCTAGAGCCTCGGAGAAGCGGACGACTTTCAGCACCTCGTGCTGCTTGTCCTGGATGATGATGGAACCTTCGGAAATGTCGCGCCCTTGCAGGATCGCCTCGCTCATCAAGGCGCGCGCGTCCTTGAGCGCCTCTTCAATCGCCCGGTCCAGTGAGGGTAGGTCGCTCCCCTCCCGGTCATCAAGGATGCTTTTGCCGCTGATCACAGTGAAGAAAAATCTTGGCATGGCGATATTCCCAAGAAATGACTTGCTCGCCGCTGGCGCTTGCAACGGCTGTTCCTCAGCCGAACTGCCGCAGATATTGGGCCTGTTTCTCAAGCCGTGTGGCAAGTTCGGAAATGCTCATATTTGTCGCGCATAAATGGATCGCGCATTCCAGAAATTGCAGCGACGAGCGCCTGAGAAAGTCCTGCTGCTGCTCATACGCAATTCTGGAGATGCGATCAGATTTGCCGGGTTTGTCCGTCATCGTCTGTCCCTCGGATTGAGTGTCTGGCCCGCCTAACCGGGGGGGAGCGCAATTGTTTCGAAAAAAATCCCCCTTTTGCCTCCCGGTCTTTGCGGAACATTGCCGCAGCAAAGTGGTTGGGGAGCGTTGAAACCCAACCGGAGGCAATCATGACCAATAATTCTCCACGAGACGGCGCTCCCGGCACCACAGACCAATCGCCGCGCTGGGAGGGGCCGAAGGAAAGCCGACCCAGAGGCTACATGAAACCCACCGACGACCCCGAGCACGATCGGGACGCTGTGGGTGAAAACCTTAAGGACCCGCGGAAGAAGCGTGTTTCCGATGCGATGAAAACCCGCGACGACCAATAGGCCAGCGGTTTATCCGCTGCCACCCAACGACAGGAGGAATAAATGTCCACCTCGACGAAAACACCGGCAAGCATCCGGCAGGGCGGGCCGGGCTCTTCGCATGAAAACGCGAAGGCCCCGTTGGAGATCAAGAAACCTGCGGCAGACAATGACAAACGTTCAAAGAGCAGGGTTTCCGGGGGAGGGGGTGAGCGTGACAGTCACCACACCCATGACCCCGAACGAAAATAATGATCCGCCGGGAGAAGAACGATGAAAAAGGCAAAAAAGAAAAAGAAGTGGTCACAGAAGGTGACGAGGGAAAGCGATGCGCTCGATCTTGAGAAGGAGGTGTTCACCAAGGACGATCCCTCGCAGATCGCACGGTCGCTGAAAGCCTCGGCGGAAAAATCCTCCAGGCGCAAGACCAGCCCTTTCCGGTCTGCAATGTCGATGCTGGTGTTTTACATCAACCGTGCTGGCCGGACGTTGCCCGGAAAACGAAAGGAAGTGCTGGAAGATGCGAAGGGCGAGCTTCGCAAGGAATTCGGCAAATCGCGATAGACGCATGTACGCTTGCCTTTCGCCCCTATTGCTCGAAGCCAAGCCGGGCTCGAGGCCGCTCCGTAAAAAATCGCTCCTCACGAAATATTAAATCTCGGAACTCCCGTGGCGCGGCATGGTTGGTCTAGGGCGGGCCACAAGGCGCGCAAGTGAAAAATCACCATATGAGGAGTGACATATCATGCCAAATCAAGGTGGTACGCACGAACAGCACGTGAAGGCCGGCCAGCAGAGCCACAAGAACAGCGACAAGCGTTCGCAGTCCGCATCGGCCTCCAATAATGGCGACAATGGCAAGACCCGCGGTGGCACACATGAGCAACATGTGAAGGCGGGTCAGCAGAGCCACAAAAACTCCTAATGCTGACAAACTGGGAATCCCCGCGCGCGTCGTGGGGATTTCCTTGTTTTATTCCCTGACGAGACAGGAAGTTTCATGACCGTTTTCGATGGCCGCTCTGGAACGACCGCTGAGAGTTGAGGAACTGATCATGACGACCGCAGCAGATGTTCTGGTGAAGACACTGATCGACTGGAAGGTCGACACGATATTCGGCCTTCCGGGAGACGGCATCAATGGCGTCATGGAGGCGCTTCGCAAACGTCAGGATGCGATAAGGTTTGTCCAGGTCCGACACGAGCAATCCGCTGCCTTCATGGCGACGGCCTATGCCAAATGGACCGGCAGGCTCGGCGTTTGTCTTGCCACTTCGGGTCCCGGTGGCACCAATCTCCTGACCGGTCTTTATGACGCCAAGCTGGACCAGGTTCCTGTCCTCGCGATCACCGGGATGCAATATCACGACCTGATCGAAACTTTCACGCAGCAGGACGTCAACCTGACCCGGGTTTTTGAGGATGTCAGCGTTTATAATACCGTCGTCAGCGATGCTGCGCATATGGAAAATGTCGCCAGCCTCGCCTGCCGCACCGCTCTCGCGCGGCGTGGCGTCGCACATATCTCGATAGCAAACGACACGCAGGAAAAGCCAGCCGAGGAAGGACGGTCTCGCCGTAACCTGCCCAGGCACGTTCCGAATGACTGGTTCTCGTATCGTCCGAAACCCGCTGACGAACTCATCCACGAGGCAGCGTCCTTGCTCAATCGTGGCAGCAGGGTTGCGATACTTGCCGGACGCGGCGCCCTTGGCGCTGAGGAAGAATTGAAGCGAACCGCCGAACTGCTCGGCGCGCCGGTGGCGAAAGCGCTTCTGGGCAAGGCGGTCATGGATGATGACGACCCCTTCACCACCGGCGGAATTGGCATTCTGGGAACCGCCGCCTCTCAGGACATCATGAAAAATTGCGATACCCTGCTTATCGTGGGGTCGACATTTCCTTACATCGAATTTTATCCGGATCCAAACACCGTCAAGGCGGTTCAAATCGATCTTGACCCGCAGCGTATCGGACTTCGGCATCCCGTGCAGTGTGGCCTGGTGGGTGACGCAGGTGACATACTGAACCGGTTGAATTCCCTGCTGGAGAAAAAGAGCGACCGGAGTTTTCTGGAAGCCGCGCGGAAAGGGATGCGCACCTGGTGTGAACAGATGGCCGCCCTGACATCGGAGCAATCAACACGGTTGAAACCGCAGCCAGTGGTGCATGCCTTCGGCAGGCGTATCGATGCAGACGGAATGCTTGTGACCGATTCCGGTCAGAACACGGAACTGGCTGCGCGTCACATCGACCTGAAAACCAGCAACGCCTTTGCCGTTTCGGGTGCGCTCGCTTCGATGGCCTCCGGCTTGCCCTACGCCATCGCCGCCGGATTGGCCTATTCCGGCCGTAACGTATATGCGGTTGTGGGCGATGGCGGACTTGCCATGCAACTCGGCGAATTCTCCACCGCCGTCCGGCATCGGTTGCCTCTGAAGATTCTGGTTATCTGCAATGGGATGCTGAATCAGATTGCATGGGAGCAGATGATGTTCCTCGGCCATCCGCAATTCGCCTGCGAACTCGCGCCCATAGACTTTGCCAGGGCGGCCGATGCAATGGGCGGAAAGGGTTTTACGATTTCCGGGTTTGACGAGATAGAACCGGTCCTTGACGCGGCGTTCGCCGAGGATGGCCCTGTTATCATCCAGTCGATTGTCGATAAATACGAGCCGATGATGCCGCCGAAAATGCCGGACGACTATGCCGCGAACTTCAAGAAGGCGCTGCCCGATACGCCGGGGCATCGGCAGATAGAAGAGAATATGGCGCGAGAGCCGCTGCGGACGATGATGCGCGGAGAAGGTCTGCCAAAAGCTGACCCGTGATAACCGGCGGCCATATCAGCTGTCCGACGCGACAGAGACATGGCGGAGCAATCATCTCTGCGCGCCGCCAACCCTTGCGCCGAGGCGTTCGTCGATTGCGTTCATTCGCTCGATTTCGATCCGCTGGCCGCGGGAAATTTCCGAACAGAGCGTCATCAGTTCCGGGTCAGTGATCGCCGCTTTCCGGCACATGAGAATGGCGCCGGAATGATGGGGAACCATCGAAGCAATGAATTGCCGGTCGCCGATCAGGGTCTGGCTACGCGTCCCGGTGAAGGCCGCCACGAAGAGGAGGGCGAGACCGGCATGGAGAAAAAGGTTCAACCGCTTGTTCGGATACATCCCACCCATCGTCGCGAGCATGAGGATGCCCATGGGCGCAACCATGGTCAGCGCCATGTAGACCATGTTGAGATTGTTCCGGAAGTCGCCCCAGCCATCGATCATGGAGAACATGACGAGGTACATGACCACCAGGCTGAGGACCATGTTAAGGGCGAAAGCCGCATAAGGATGGCTGGCGGTGTGGGCTTTCCTTTGACGAGTGGTGCCGTGATCGTCGTCCATCTGGTGCTCCCGTTGCCGCGCAGCGACTTGCCCGGGGAGGATTGCAGCCCTCACCGGTGAAGATCTAATCGGCGGGGACTGTCAAAACAGCCCCCGGGGCCATAGGTTTAATGCGGCTGCACACCGGACTGGCTGTGGGTGCCGCCGGGACGGGAGATCGCTGCCAATGCCTCGCCCACGCCGTTGCCGTCGGTTTCCACGGCGACATCGCCGAGGGACAGGATTCCCACCAGCTGCTTGTTGCGGTCGAGGACGGGAATACGACGGATCTGCTGGTCGCCGAGATTGCCGCAGACATCTTCCACATCCTCGTCATCGAAGCAATATTTCACTTCCCTGGACATGATGTCGCTTGCTTTTGTGTCCGGACCTTTGCCTTCGGCAACCGCGCGAATTGCGATATCGCGGTCGGTCAGCATTCCTACCAGTTTGCCTTCCTTGCCGACCGGCAGCACACCGGCATCGATTTCCGCCATGATGCGGGCTGCTTCCTGAATGGTTTCTTCCGCATTCACGACACGCACATCATGCGTCATGACTTCCTGGACTTTCATCGCGGTAACTCCTTCTGACGGTAAATCCTTGCTGCGCACCCGCTTAGTGCTGGGCGTGCTGCTCATTGCGCTTGCGGGTGGCGGCGGCCTTTTTGGCGGAAGCGGATCGCTCTGCCTTCGGTCTTGCAGCAGCGGCCTCGCCACCTTTGCGGCCACCCTTTTCGGAAGAGGCGTGGTTCTCGTGCGGATTCCGACGTGAAGCCGGCCACCATTCCGATCAAATACCGGCCAGCATTCCGATATGAAGCCGGCCACCATTCCGATCAAATACCGGCCAGCATTCCGATATGAAGCCGGCCACCATTCCAATCAAAGACCGGCCACTTTCCGCCACTGATTATCATCCCCTGGGTCAGCAACTTTGGCATCAAATGGACCACGCGCAACGTGGAGATTTTGATGCCGGCAAAGAGAAGGCTGACCATGAGACAATTACGACAGATGCTGCGGCTTGCCGGAAGCGGGACGAGCTCCCGTGAGATTGCGGTCGTGTTAGGAATAGCGCGCAGCACAGTGCAGGATAATTTACGGCGAGCAACTGAGATCGGCTTGACTTGGCCTTTGCCAGGCGACCTGACCGACGATGCTCTCGAGAATAAGCTTTTCGCTCGCAACGGTGTCAAGCAGGGCACCCGACGGCGAACAGAGCCGATATGGGCCGAACTTGTCGTCGAGCTCAAGAAGCCTGGCGTTACGCTCCAAATCCTATGGGAAGAGTATCGCGCTTCAAACCCTGAGGGGTATGGATACAGCCGGTTTTGTGAGCTGTTCCGCAGCTTCGAGCAACGGCTGTCTCCGACGATGCGCCAGGAGCATGCTGCCGGCGACAAGGTTTTCGTGGACTATTCGGGAAAGAAGATACCGATCGTCGATCGGACGACGGGCGAGATCCGCGAGGCTGAGATCTTCGTCGCGGTGCTCGGCGCTTCCAGCTTCACCTACGCCGAGGCAACCTGGACCCAGACCCTGCCCGACTGGATCGGCTCGCATGTCCGCTTGTTTCGCTTCATCGGCGGGGTCCCTCGGCTGATCGTTCCCGACAATCTCAAATCGGGCGTGAATCGCGCCAGCTTCTACGATCCCGAGATTAACCGCAGCTACGGCATGATGGCCTCGCACTACGGCATTGGAGTCTTGCCGGCACGGCCGAAGCGACCGAAAGACAAATCAAAAGTCGAGAACGGTGTCCGTTTCGCTCAGTCCTGCATCCTTGGCCGCTTGCGCAAGCAGACCTTCTTCTCGCTCGCCGAGGCCAATGGGGCCATTGCCCAGTCTCTGGACCGCATAAACGACCATGTCATGCGTCGCCTTGGTGTCACCCGACGGCAGTTGTTCGAGAATGTCGAGCGTGCCGCGCTCGCAAATCTGCCCGGTGACGATTACGAGTTTGCGGAATGGCGATTGGTCCGTGTTTCAACCGACTACCACGTTGAATACAAGACCTTCCTCTATTCCGTTCCACATGGCCTTATCCGTCAGCAGGTCGATCTCAGAGCGACGGCACGGACCATCGAGGTCTTTCACCGCGGCAAGCGCGTCGCGGCTCATCAACGCCGATATGGTGGCCCTCGGTACGGCACTGATCCGGAGCACATGCCCAGCTCCCACCGGCGTTATGCAGAGTGGACGCCCGATCGTTTTCGCCGTTGGGGCGCATCGATTGGGCCCCATACCGAAGGCCTGGTCATCGCTGTTCTCGCCAGCCGGCCGCACCCGGAACAGGGCTTTCGAACATGCCTGGGCATCCTGCGCCTGTTTCGCGACATCGCTTGCGAACGCGCCGAGGCCGTATCAGCCAGAGCTGTCGAGATCGGAGGCCTGAACTGCAAAAGCATTGCCTCGCTTCTAGCCAACCATAAGGCAGCAAAACATTCCACCGAACCTTCTGCAATCATCGACCACGCCAATCTGCGTGGTCCGGGCTACTTTCATTGAGGACAAAACTGATGCTGACACACCCCACTATCGACCGACTACGAGAGCTTGGTCTTTACGGCATGGCCACTGCCTTCCAGGAGCTTGATGCCCAGTCAGAGGCGCGTGGTCTCGAACATGGCGAGTGGCTTGCCATTCTGCTGGAACGGGAAGCCACCATGCGCCAACAAAAGCGCTTCGAAGCGCGCGCAAGGGCCGCAAAGCTACGCCATGACGCGCAGATCGAGAACGTAGACTTCCGTGCGGCCCGCGGCCTTGATCGTAATATGTTCATGACCCTGGCCGGTTGCGATTGGATCACAAAACACCACAGCCTTCTCATCACCGGCCCGGCCGGGGTCGGCAAAAGCTGGTTGGCTTGCGCGATCGGTCACAAAGCATGCCGCGAGGATTTCTCCGTCGCGTACCACCGCGTCCCGAGGTTGTTTGCCAGCCTCGCACTGGCAAGAGGTGATGGCAGATATGGCCGGATCCTCAAGTCGCTGGCCAAGACCGACCTGCTGATCCTTGATGACTGGGGCCCGGAAAAGCTCAATGACGACCAGCGCCGCGACCTCCTTGAGATCATCGAAGATCGCTACGAACGGCGCTCTACCATCGTCACAAGCCAGGTACCCCTGGATCGGTGGTACGAGATCATCGCAAATCCGACGCTCGCCGACGCCATCCTCGATCGCCTTGTTCACAACGCCTACCGCATCGAGCTCAGCGGCGAAAGCATGCGAAAACAGCGTGCTCCAACGCTCCCCGAAACATCGCAAGCTTGACGTCGAACGAAACCAAAGCCACACATCCATTAGACCCAGGATCAGTCCGACAAGTGGCCGCCTTCAAATCGGAACGGCGGCCGGAATGAGATCGGAATGACTGGCCGGCTTGATTTCGGAATCAGTGGCCGGCTTCATCGGAATACGCAGTTCTCGGCATGACCGCGACCGGAGCCGGATTTCTTGCCGCCGCCGCTTTCCTTGTTCACGGTGGCCCAGGCGCGCCGCTCGGCTTCTTTCTCGCCGACGCCGCGATCCTCATATCCTTCTTCGATATGCTCGGCCTTGCGCTTCTGTTTGTCCGTATAGGAAGATTTGTCGCCACGGGGCATCGTGCTTCTCCTCTTGGTTGAAGCGCCCCTAACTCCAGTGGTCAAACGATGTTCCCGAAGATGTGAGATCGGTTTTTCGTGTTCTGGGGCCTTGGGTGGGCTAAGCGCGGAAAACTACATTTCGATAACCGCCACATCGCGGGCGACAGCGACACGCGACCTTCAGCAACTCGTCAAGATCGGCGCCCTAACACGCATTGGGGAGCGGCGGCATACGCGTCACGCCCTTCACATTCAAAGTGATGAGCCCACTGACCCCCTCTGAAAGCCCCCACCGGCGAGAACAAAAGGGATTATGGCGCCAACCGCATAATGATCGAGGCCTCGGAAGACGACAATTTCCGCGCGACGGCCAGAGCTTGCGCTGAATCAACGCCACTGATGGTGACGCTGCCGCCCATAATCGGCTCTCTCACGACCGGTTCGAAGATGACGTCTCCATCAACCAGCAACTGGGTCTTTTGCCCGAGAGCGGCGCGTGTGAAATCCTCGAAGGCCTTGGCGCTTTCCGGTGTCAACGCAATCTCCACTGCAGGTCCGGCAGCGGGATCGACCGAGGTTTTCACCTTTGCGACCTTGAGCGAAATCGGTGCAATGTCCCTTGCACCGTCGGCAGAGGCGTTGCCGCCATCGGTCGGGTTGGGAGAGGAAGGCGTATCGACATCGGTCTTCGCTCGGTACTGGTTCAGATCGATCGAAGCTTGCGGATCGTTTTTGGGCAGCGGTTCAACAAGTTGGCCAGACAGGGTCCTGGCATTCCACGCATGCGGTGCAGGCAGGACCGGTGGCTGACCCTCTTGCCAGACATGCACCGCCATTGTGAGTGTCACGCCGCCGACACTTGCGACCGTGTTTTCCAGCACTTCGACTGTCGAACCGTCGCGTGTTGAATTCACATAGGTCACGGTTCGTGACTTCCCGGCACTTTTGACCTGCGCCAGCTGGGCTTCGGTCAGTTGCTTCGCCCGGTCTCCGAAACTTGCGATCATGCCATCGATCGAGGATTGCTGCGATTGCAGCAGGGCAGCCGGATCATAGGTTATCTTCGCGCTGAACGTGGCTGTTTGCCTGATCTTGTCGGCGGCTTCGAGTTTCCAGACGGTGCTTGTCGGGACGAGCATGCCCTTCAGTTCTTCATTGCCTTCAACCGTCCATTCCCGTCCGATATCGGTCGTGAAAGCTTCTGAAGATTGCCCAAGCGCAAGGATCATGCTTTCGGGCGCAAGAACGTCGATAATTGTGAGAGGGTTACTTTTGACGGTCTGGAGCATGCGGGAGGCCGTGCTGTCCGGCGCTGAGGTGGAGAGGAGCCTTTCCATATTGGCAACGATCTGATCCGCGCCGACAAGCGCCGTCGGGGTGCCGCTCAGGTCGGTCTCGAATTCCAGTTGCTGAACACCGTAGGCGGCGAGCGAATTGCGAAACATGGCGTTCATCGGATAGGAATCCGCCGCGTCCACCGCATCCGGCGGGATATCGGCGGAGAGCCTCCATTGCACCCGCATGCCTTCGTCATTCCGCGACAGCACCGTTGCCGATTGGCGGAAGTCACCGCGCATGACAACGGGCGATACTCCCGGCTTGTCCAACCAGAGCGACATGTCGGTCTCGGTCGTCTTTTGAACGCGATAATGAAGCTCAGTCCCGATGGCGGGCGCATAAGGCGGGACGGTCACGCTCTCTGCCGCCTGCGCGGGGCCGACTGCCATGGTTGCCTGGAATGTCAGCCCGGCAGTGAGAAAGAGGCGAGGGACCGGACCGGTATTGCGGCGTGTTACATTCGTGCGAATTTGCATGCCCTCCGGTTACGGCTTTTCCAACACCTGACATGCCGATTTTGTACTGTCTATCCCAAGTTCAACGCCGCATGGCTTCCGTGGGTAGTGATTTTTAATCATTGAATTCTGTATTGCGTCGCGATTGCGCTACCATTGCAGTCAGGCGGCGTTGCAGCCCGGGCGGTTCGAATTCCATCCGCGCGCTCCCGGGTTTCATCGGCGTTAGTTGAGGCGTTGATTGGTTGCGGCATCGAACAAATGGATCGATGCCAGATCCGGCTGAACCTGGATGGTCGCGCCCGGCTGCGATTGGACGCGCTCGCGGAAGACACCGATGACCTGGTGTTTGCCGAGCATCATCGTGACCTGCGTTTCCGATCCCATTGGTTCCACCAGCAAAACGGTCGCGGTGAGGCCTTGGTTGACCAGCTCGAAATGTTCCGGGCGGATGCCGTATATTGCGTTGCCCGAGGTCGGGCCGGGCGGCAGGGGCAGGACGACGCCGTCAGCCTCGAAGCCGTCGGCGGTCAATCTTCCCTTGATGAAATTCATCGCCGGGGAACCGATGAAGCCGGCGACGAAGGGATTGGCGGGCCGGTCATAAAGTTCGAGCGGCGCCCCGCATTGCTCGACCCGCCCGGCATTCATCACCACGATCTTGTCGGCCATGGTCATGGCTTCCACCTGGTCATGCGTGACATAAACGGTGGTGACCCCCAGACGCTGGTGCAGCCCCTTGATTTCACCGCGCATCACCACGCGCAGCTTGGCATCGAGATTGCTGAGCGGTTCGTCGAACAGAAAAACCTGAGGATTGCGGACGATTGCGCGGCCCATGGCGACGCGCTGCCGTTGGCCGCCGGAAAGCTGGCGGGGAAACCGTTCGAGCAATGGCGTCAGCCCCAATATGTCAGCTGCCCAGCTCACCCGCTCGGCAATCTCGGTCTTGCTGCCGCCGCGATGCTCGAGCGAGAAGGCCATGTTTCTGGCTACGCTCATGTGCGGATAAAGCGCGTAGTTCTGGAAGACCATGGCGATGTCGCGGTCTTTCGGCTCGATCTCGTTGACGACACGGCTGCTGATCGAGATATCGCCGCTGGTCACGGTTTCAAGGCCTGCGATCATCCGCAGCAGGGTGGATTTTCCGCAGCCCGAAGGGCCGACGAGGACAACGAATTCGCCATCGGCAATATCGATATCGACACCATGGATGGTGGCGAATGCGCCATAGCTTTTCTTGACGGATCTAAGGGTAACGGGTGCCATGGGTCAGCCTTTCGATTAGCCTTTAAGCCCGGTATGGGCGAGGCCTTCGACGAATTGTTTCTGCGCGACGATAAAGACGATGAGTACGGGGATGGCGGTCATCGTTGCGGCGGCAAGCTGGATGTTCCACATCGGTCCACCATAGGCGTCGGTAAATTGTGTCAGTGCCTGCGGCAGGGTGAACTTGTCGGGGCTGGAGAGAAAGACGATGGGTTCGAGATAGAGGTTCCAGCTGCCGAGAAATGTGAAGATCGCAACGGCAGCCAGCGCTGGACGGGCAAGCGGCAGGGCGATGGTCCAGAATATCTTGAACCGGCCGAGGCCATCGACCCGGGCGGCTTCCTCCAGTTCCACGGGTAAGGAGATAAAGAACTGGCGCATGATGAAGGTGGCGAAGACCGCCGGCGCGCCGAAGATCGGCATCAGGATCAGCGGCCAGTGTGTGTTGATCATGCCCCATTTGAGAAACATCCGGAACAGCGGAACCAGCGTTACTTCGGATGGGATGAGCAACCCCACCAGCACCACCATGAAGATGGTGTTGGCGAAGGGGAACCGGATGCGCGCAAAGGCATATCCGGCCATCGAAGCCACTGCCATGGTGCCGATGGTGACGATTGCGGCGATATAGGCGGAGTTCCAGTATTGCAGCGCGAAGGGCTGTATTCTGAAAACGTCGGAATAGGAGGAGAAATCAAAGGCGCGCGGCCAGATATCCGGCGGAAAGGCAAATATCTGGCTGACGGGTTTGACCGACGACGTGACCATCCACCAGGTCGGAAAAACGAAGGGGACAAGCAGCACGCAGAGTATGAAATAGATCAGCGTCTGCGCGCGAGGGCTGAGTTCAGTTTTCATAGAATACGAACTTTCTGCGCAGGTGCCATTGAATGAAGGTGAGCGCGCCGACAATGACCAGCAGGATGATGGAGAGTGTCGAGCCATAACCGAAGAGGTAGAACTGGAAGGCCTGCTGGTAGAGGTAATAAACGAGAACCGTCGTGGAGAAGCCCGGCCCGCCCTGGGTGAGGATCATGATCTGCGCAAAGACCTGCAACGCGCCGACGATGGTGACGATGGAAGCGAGCAGGATAGTCGGGCTGATCATCGGCAGGGTGATGCGATAGAACTGCTTGAAGCGCGGCACACCGTCGACGCGCGCGGCTTCGAACAGTTCCCGCGGCACGCCCTGCAGTGCTGCGAGAAACAGGATCATGTTGAGACCGAGATTCTTGAGCGCCTGCACGACGATGACCGAGATCATCGCCGTCGTGGGGTGGCGCAGCCAGTTGGGCCCCTCGACGCCGATCATTTGCAGGAGGCCGTTGATGCCGCCATTGTTCTGCAGCAGGAAGCTCCACACGATTGTCCAGGCGACCAGCGACACCACGACAGGCGAAAAGAACAGCGTGCGGAACACGGTCATGAAGGCCAGCTTCTGGTTCAGGAGCAACGCAAGCCCCAGCGCCAGGCTCATATTGAGCAGGGCAAGCCCCGCGGAGAACACGGCGGTCACGCCCAGCACTTCGCCTATGGCCGGGTCGCTGAGCAGCTTCTGGTAGTTGGCGACGCCGGTGAACCGGAACGATCCCGCCAGCACGTTCCACTCATGTAGTGAATACCAGAAGACCAATACCAGCGGCACGAGCACGAAGACAACGATACCAATGAGTTGCGGCGCTATGAACAGATAACCGGTGGCGGCGTCACGGCGCGCCATGGTCCAGAAGCCGCGCCGGGCCTGTGTCTGCGCTGTCGGGAGGGCAAGCGTCATGGCTTTTCTTCCTTCTGCCTTTCGCATCCACGGAAAATCGGATGGCTACCAGCGTCAATTGGCCGCCAGCAACGGATCGAGACGGCCGCAAAGCGCTTGCAGGACAGCCGCGACATCGGCATCGTCTCGCCAGAGACCGTCGAGGCCGGCGCGAACAGTCTGTTGCAGCCGGGCAAAATTGAGAACCTGCTGCGTCGATTGACCGGTGGCGACGCCGCGAATGACCACGGCCTCTATCTGCTCGCGCGACAGCAATGGGTTGGCGGCCGCGAGCACATCGGCGGTGAGCAGACTTTGCCGTGCCGGCGGGAAAAAGCGCGCGAGCTTGGCTACATTCGGCTTGGAGGAGAAAAACGCCAGGAATTCCGCCGCAAGCTTCGGGTTTTTGCCGCTGGCCATGACGCCAATGCCTGCCCGACCTGTTACGGCATAGTCACCTGCGGGTCCTTTAGGCAACGGCACGAGATCCCAGTCGAAGGCCTTGTCGCCTTTCGGCAGCAGCGATGCGCGGCTGATCTGGGTGGTTGTCATCGCCGCATCCCCGGCAAAGAAATCGGCCGAAACGCCAGGCCCCGGCATGGCTTTCTTCACGAAGATCGCATCGTGGATGAAGCGCATGGCGTCAACCATCTCCGGGCTGGCAAAAGCGCAGGACTTGGTGTCTTTCGACCAGGGATAGGCATTCCAGCCGGTATAGACTTCGGCAAGATTCTCCCACGCCTTGTATTCAAAATCACGAATGATCAATCCCTGTTTGCCGGTCGTCGCGACTTTTGCGGCCGTCGCAATGGCATTGTCCCAGTTCCATTCGCCGGCGGCGATCATCTCGGCGGGCGTCTTTGCGCCTGCCGCCCGGATCATGTCGTTGTTGACGAAGACGCCGAAGGGCGATGTCGAGAACGGATAGAGATATTGTACCCCTTCATACGACCAGGCGGTGAGCGTTGCCGGGGGGAAGTCGCCCATGTCGTAACCTTCGGTATTGGCAAAGGTTTCGGTGAGGGGATAAAGCGCCCCGGCCGCCATGAAGTCGGGCGCGGTCGTGTCGAACAGCCAGGCCAGATCGGGGGGATTGCCGCCGGCGATCTGGGTGGTCAGAGTGGTGGCATAGCCTTCGTAGGCAAGCGAATCGTAGGTGATCTTGACGCCGGGATGGCTCGCCTCGAACTCATCGGCGATCTCGTTGAACAGGGCCAGATGAGCTTCGTTGGCGCTCCAGATGGCCATCCGCAATTCCTGCGACAGAGCCGGCGAAACCAGCCCGGATGTGACCAGAAAACCGGCCACTGCAATTTTCACTATACTCCTGCGCATGAATAATCCTCCCAGATTATACGTTTTGGCTAGTAGCCGCGAATATCAGGCCAATGGCGCTCCACCCCTTGGCGTTCGATGTGGGTGTGAAACTCCGCCAGCCGCTTTTCATCGGTATGCACGCCATGCGGGGTCTCGCCCCTGTCGAGGCAATAGGCGGCCAGCATGCCGGCCACTTCGCCGATGTTCCATTCGACCGGATGCAGCCTGTAGCAACCATTGGTGATATGCGTGGTGCCTATATTCTTGGATGCCGCCAGCAGGTTCGTTTTGTGGCGGGGGATAAGGGCACCCAGCGGAATTTCGAAAGGGCAGGCGCCGACATCGATATAGTTATCGCCGCCCGTCGAGGGGTGCAGGTCGATGCGATACATGCCGATACCGATGCTATCAGGGTAATGCACCGCGCCGCGATCGCCGCGCACGGCAAGCGACAAATCCTGCTCGACCACCGTGGTCAGGGCACGAATGCGACGGCTTTCACGGATATAGGGCGCCATGGCCAGGCCATGCTCCGTGCCGGTAATGTCGCCGCGCAGGCGCAGTCCCGGAAAGCCCTGATCGCCATCCGGGCGAGGCGCTTCGGTCTGCATCCAGTAGAACATGGAATAGGACAGACTAGCCGCATCGGCCAGCCGCTCGGCATATTGTTCGGGGGTAACATCAATGATCGGCGCCTCGAAATAATCGATCATCGGCCAGTTCACGAGGCAGATATCGCTGACATAGGCGCCGGGCCGAAATGTGTGGCGGGCGGCAATGCGGCGGAATATCCACAGGCTCATATCGCCCGCGCTGTGTCGCTGGTCGGCAACGTCGCGTGTTGCGTTGTCGACCGGGTTGGGATCGAAGAACCGGCGGCTGCGTTCCAGTGTCCGCGGATTGGGCGAGTCCCAGCTCAACAGCGGGCCGCCCCAGAATTCGGGAGCAACCTGCCGCCAGTGGTCATACCGGGCGGGCTTGTCGATGACATGATTGCCGTCAACCTGATCGACGGCGAAGCAGATCGATACGGCCTGCTGATTGTGCGGTTGCGCCTCGGCCGGCGCGCTCGGCTCGCCGGTTTCGGATTGGGCTTCGAAACCCGTGACGTATTCAGTAGCTGTCAGAGGCAGCAGATCGCCCAGTTCGGTGGCGTCGATGATGTAGCGGGCGGAGCAGGAAATAAGGTCGCCCGTATTGCAATGGCGCAGGGTCACAGCCTGCACGGTGTCGCTGTCGACCTCCGCTGATATCGGCTCATAGGGCTTGAGGATGGTCAGTTTGCCGCCCGCCGCGTAAGGCGCAAGCATTGCTTCCATCACCGCCAGCGAAACGCGCGGCTCGTGGCACAGGCGAGATACGTTGCCGTCTCCGGGGTTGAGCGTTAGATCGGCCCGGGCGGTGTCGGTGAGCGGATAGTGGTCGCGGTAATATTGCCGAACGCCCGTGCGCAGGGCGCGATAGCTGGCAGTGATCCCGAACTGCTCGACCCAGCTGTGCTCGTCGGGTGGCACGGCCTGGCTAGTCAGCTGGCCGCCAATCCACTCGAATGCTTCGGTCAGGATAACGCTGCGGCCATTGCGCAGGGCCCCGAGCGCCGCCGCCACGCCGCCAAGGCCGCCGCCAACCACAAGAATATCTGCATTGTATTCTCTCACGTCAGGTTCTCTTTCCTTGAGTTGGGCCTTGAGTTGGGGAGGCGAGCGTTTCGCCCGCCACGATGTCGCAGCCCAGCAATATCTGCTTTACGGGGCCGGGGGGGCTGGTGAGGGTCTCGACCAGCATGGAAGTCGCCTGCCTGCCCATTTCTTCGCGGGGGATGGCATAGGAGGTGAAGACGCGCTGTAACCGAAGCGTATGCGTGCGGGTGCCGCTGCCCAGCACCACGATGGAAAGATCGGCGGGGACGCTCACCCCCTGGGCACGGGCATAATTGTCGAAGACCACCGCTTCGGCCACCTCGGCAAAAAAAACGACGCTTGCGCCGCTGGCGCGAACGGCGGCCAGTTGCTCGGCCGGATCGCCATTTTCGCTTTCGTGGGAATAGACCAGCTCCGCCGCGCCCTTGATTGCGGCGAGAAAACCACGCCAGCGATCGCTGATGGATTCCGCCGGACCCGTCGCACCGATAAAGGCGAAACGGCGATGGCCAGCGGCAAGTGCTTCTCGGACAAGAGCATGTGTGGCTGTCACGTAATCGGCGCCAACATAACGCACCGGCCCGCCGGCATCGTCACGGCGACCGACTGCGACGTAAGGATAGTCACCGGCAACCAGCTGGGCCAGCTCATCACGATCGAACTGGCTGCCCAGAATGAGGCATCCGTCAGCAAGTCGAAGCCGACCCGTTTCCCCGAAGATGCGCTTGCGGCCGTTATCGTCGCGCGCCGCAGCCGTCATCAGCAGAAGGTCGTAGCTCAACCTCTCCGCTTCCTCCTCTATTCCCATCAGGAAAGGCGTATAGAAATCCGCCTGCGCAATCGGGAAAGCCGGCTGATAGGTGAAAACACCCAGAATCCGGTTGGCGCCCTTGACCATGCTGCGCGCGATGGGGTCCGCCACGTAACCGGTGTCGCGAATGGCCTTCAGCACACGCTCGCGTGTTTCAGGCGGAATGCGACCTTCAGCGGATTTCGCTTCGTTGAGCACGAGCGAAACCGTTGCCTGGCTGACCCCAGCGAAGATCGCAATGTCCCGTTGCGTCACACGCCTAACCATCGAAACCTCGTTTTCTGCCGCTGCTAATTCGTATTAGCTGCTTATGCGTATAAACAGGGTTTGCGAGGGGATGTCAATGGAGTACTTCATGATGATGTGTCGGTTTCCGGCATGGAGCATGTTGCCGCCAACGCTCATGCACTTTCCGCAGGTGGAGCGTTCACTCCCCCACCACCACTCCCTCGCGTCGTGGGTCGGCGCTGCCGACCAGACCTCGGGCGGTTATTTCGATGGCATGCAAACCGGAGTTCATTTCACCCGGTTTCACCTCGTAACCCAGCGCCTTCAGCGGACCGACCAGTTCTTCCGCGCTGGTGCCGGCCTCGATGTCATAGGTGCCGAACCGGTTGATGAGATGCGGCTGGGCGACGATCACCTCGACGGGCATGCCCCAGTCGATATAGGCGATCAGCGCCTGGGCCACATAACCGATGATCTGGCTACCGCCGGGCGAACCAATGGCGAGCAGCGGTTTTCCATCCTTCATCACGATAGTCGGGGCCATGGAGGAGCGCGGCCGTTTGCCGGGCTCGACGCGGTTGGCGATAGGGAGGGCGCCGTCATGGGTCTTGAAGGAAAAGTCCGTCAACTCGTTATTTAGCAGGAAGCCATTCGTCATCAGACGCGAGCCGAAACCGCTTTCGATCGTCGTCGTCATCGAGACAACGTTGCCATCCTTGTCGACGACGACGAAATGGCTTGTGGAAGGCAACTCGAGTGCGGCATCCCGACCGAAAAGTAGCGCATGGTCCCATTCCGGCTCGCCGGCCTTGACGGCATCGTTGGCCAAGGCCCTGTCGCCGTCGAGAAGCTTTGCTCTCTCGCCTAGATAGGTCTTGTCCAGCATGCCCTTGATCGGTAGCGGCACGAAATCGGTGTCAGCGACGTAACGCTCGCGGTCGGCGAAGGCCAGACGCTGCGCATCGCCGATAATGCGCCAACTGTCGACATTTTTCGGGCCTAGAGATCTGAGATCGAAATTCTCCGCCATACCGAGCATCTGGCCGATGGCGATAGCGCCCGACGATGGCGGTCCCATACCGCAAACGTCAAGTGCACGATAGATAAAGCAGACCGGTTCGCGCTCGATGACGCGATAGTTGGAAAGATCGGAAAGCGACAGCACGCCAGGATTGTCGGCTGCCTCGCGCACGGTCTTGACGACCGCCTCGGCAATTTTCCCCTTGTAAAAGGCATCGGCGCCGCCTTTGGCGATCGCTGCAAGCGTCTCGGCATAGGCCGGGTTCTTCAATGGAGCACCGGCCTGCAACGCTGCCCCGGAGGTATCAAAGAAATAGGACCGCGCCTCTGGATATTTCTTTAGCCGGTCGCCCTCGGACGCGATGAGGGAGGCAAGACGCGGCGACACCTGAAAACCCTCGGTCGCCAACGTTTCCGCCGGCTTCAGCAGGCTTGCCCACTCCGCCTTTCCATAGCGTTTGTGAGCTTCCTCCAGAAGTCGCACCGTTCCCGGCGTGCCAACGGAACGGCCGCCGATTACTGCGTTCATGAATTTAAGCGGCTGACCCTTGTCATCCAGGAAGACCTTTGGCGTGGCTTCCATCGGCGCCGTCTCCCGGCCGTCCAACGTCGTCAGCTTGCCGCTTTTTGCGTGGTAATAGACGAGGAAGGCGCCGCCGCCGAGACCGGAACTCTGCGGCTCAACGAGGCCCAGCACGGTCTGCACCGCCACCATCGCATCTATGGCGTTACCGCCCGCGGCGATCACGTCGCGCCCCGCCTCGGCCGCCAGCGGATTGGCTGCGGCGACCATGAAGCTCCTTGACTCGACACGTCTGGCAGTCGCAAGCCCCGTCGCTTTCTCTGGCGCCACCGTGTCAGATGCCTGCTGGGCGCAGGCGATTGCGGTGGAAAACATTAAGGCGAGAACAGCCTCGCTGAGAAATCTCATTTTCATTAGCCTTATCCTCCAGAGCGGCACAATCCGTTAATGTGAGAAGGGCATCTGAGCCAGCAGCCGGGTCAAACCCGTAGCGATTCAGGCGCAGATGATTTTCCGAATTCTTCCTTCGTTCCCGCAGGGGCCCGGCGTCACCCGTATTTCAGCCTCGTCCGCGAGTATGAGTAAAGCGTTTAAGCATTTTGCCGCTTTGTTTCAGGCGGTTTATCCGATCGCAGATCACGTTGCGCGACTTGCCCTCCCTGCAGTTGGGTCGGAGCCAGATGCTTTCGCTCAGTGATTCACACTTCTGCCACCAGCTTGCAAGCTGTTAGCGGTTACGCTCTCACCCTGTACCCGGACAAGGCGCTATCCCTTTATCCCGCTTGCCGCGATACTGGAGATGAACAGCCTCTGCAGGCAGAGATAAAAGATCAGCACCGGCAGGGTGATGATGGTGAGATAGGCCATGACTTCGCCCCAGGGCGTGTTGAGCTGGAAAAAGTATTGCAGCCCAACCATTACAGGTCTGTATGCCTCGGACTGGGTAACGAGAAGCGGCCACAGATACTGCTGACTATACATGACGAGAAACTTCAGGATCGCAGCCGTTGCGATCACCGGGCCGCTGAGCGGCATAACCACCTGCGCGTAAATCCGCAGCCAGCCTGCCCCGTCGATGCGCGCCGCCTCCAGTAACTCCCTCGGCAAATCCTTGAAATATTGCGCGAAGAGGAAAATCGTCAGCCCGTCTGCAATCCATGGAATGATCTGCACATGCCAGGAGTTGAGCCATCCCCAGGTGAACCCGTTGCTGCCAATCCATGGCAGGTTGTTGACTTCCAGCAGGAGCGGCACGGCAATTGTTTCAAAGGGAATGATGAGCGTGGCGAGGATGATCGAGAAGAGAACATCCTTTCCGCGCCAGTTCAAAAAGGTGAAGGCGAAGGCGGCGAGCGAGCCAAGCAGCAGCGCGAGAAACACGGTAACGCCCGTCACCACAACCGAATTGAATATGAAGGTCGCAATCGGTGCCCGGGCGAAAGCTGCCGTATAGTTTTCAAGCGAAAGATTTCCCACCGGCAGGAAGGCTCGTATCGATGTGGCGTCACGCAGCAACTGGTCGTTCGGTTTTAGCGACGAGAACCCCATGAACAACAGCGGCAAAATGAAGATCGCCGCGAAGGCAAGCATGAGCATATAGTTACCGATGAGAAAAGCGAGGCTTTTGCGTTGTCCGGCCTGCATCATGGCTTCTCCCTTGTGAGGTATCGCTGGGTTAGAGAGATACACAGGACAAGCAGGAACAGGACGACCGAAATTGCGGAACCGGCCGCGATGTCCTGCTGGCGGTATCCTCGCTCAACCGCCTGATAGACAATGCTCTGCGTAGAATCGCGAGGCCCGCCTTTGGTCATCACGTCGATCTGCGCAAAAAGGGCAAAAGCCTGCATGGTGATGACGATGATAATCAGCACGGCCGTGTTGCGCAGCAGCGGCCAGGTTATCATGCTGAACTTTTGCCAGCGGCTCGCGCCTTCGATATCGGCCGCCTCGTAAAGATCCGGAGAGATGGTTTGCAGACCGGAGAGCCATATGACCATGTGGAACCCGACGCCCTGCCAGACTGACATGACCAGGATGGCCCACAGGGCTGTATCGGTTCTGCCCAGCCAGTCGACTGGCTGGAACAGCCCGAAGCTCATATAACTCAAAAGGCTGTTCAGAAGCCCGTTATCCGCCGCGTAGATAAACCGCCAGAGCAGCGCCACCACCACCACCGACAGCACGACAGGCATGAAGTAGATCGCGCGGAAAATCGTGACGCCGGGAACCTTCTGGTTCACCAGCAGGGCAAGAAACAACGCCAGCGCCGCCTGAACCGGTGCAACGACCGCCACGAAGGCAAGCGTATTGACGAGCGCGGTCAAAAACACGACGTCGCGCGCCAGAATGACGATCTGGTTCTCACCCCAGGTGAAGCTCTTATATTCCCGCATCCCCTCCAGATGGGGATAGTCGGGATTGTTGCGGGTGAAATTGCGAATGCGCGGATAGGAGATGGCGCCATCTGCGCCCTGTTTAAGGCTCCCACCCGCCTGCCTTTCCGGCTCGAGCGTGAGCACACCAATACCCAGCAGCCGGGTGTAATTTTCAACGCCGACAAACTCGGTTGGATTGGGAGATGTCAGCCGCTGGTTGGTGAAGGAAAAACCGAGCCCCAGCAGAAAGGGCGTGATCAGGAAAAGCCCGATCAGCACCAGCGCCGGTCCAGCCATGAACCAGCCCGTCAAGCCGTCCCGGGTCAGTTTCCCCTTTGAAGAAAAGAGCGCCATCGATCACACGCCCCTATTTGGGTTGGTAACCGGAATTGCGCTCTATGTTGTTGTTTATCTCGTTGGCCGCGTTGTCCAGCGTATCGGCAACATCCGCGCTGTTGGCAATGTCGGACACGGCCTTGGAAAAGACCGGTGAGATGAAGGCGTAAGCGGGCGTCACCGGGCGCAACGTTCCCTGACGTTTCGAGAGCTCGAAGAAAACCTCGAGCGGGCCGCCCTGTTTGTAGTTCTTCGTCATCTGGGCTGCCGAAGACGTGGCCGGGATGAGGCCGATCGCATCGGAGAACTGCGCGAGATATTTGTCCTGTATGGCGAATTCGATGAAGGCGGAGGCGCCTTCGGGATGTTTGCTGGTGGCTGAGACGCCAAACTGCCAGGAGCCTGCACCGATCTTTGGACCGTTCCCGAAATCAGGGGCAGGCAGGAACAGCAGGTCGTCTCCATATTTCTCCAGAGCCTTCACCGCAACCCAGTTGCCCATCCATTGCAGGGCATGGCGGCCTTCCAGAAAGCCGGTTTCATGGTCGGCAGGCGATTGCGATGTTCCGGGTGCGAGTTTTTTCTGGAACAGGGACTGCCACCATTCTCCGAACTTGATGGCGTTGTCTCCGTTGAGGGCGTTCTCGGCGGTTTGATAATTTTCCTTGTCGATCAAACTGCCGCCGAAGCTTTCCAGAAACGGGCTGAAGGCATAGCTGTACCATTCGGTTTTATCGGCCATGCCGAGGTCGATCGCATATTCGAATTTGCCGCTGGCCGCGAGCTTTTCGAGCACTGCATTAAATTCCTCGCCGCTCCATGGCTGGTCCAGCGTTGGAATGCGAATGCCATTTTCATCGAGAACGGATTTGCGGGCGAAGACCGCGACAGCCGCATCCCACAGGCCGACCGAATAGAGCTTGTCTCCCCACTTCCCCACCGCACCTGGCAGAAAATTGGCAAGCTTTGCCTCATCGATCTGCAGTGGCTGCAGATAACCGGACCACGCCCAGTTCGGCATGTTGGGGCCGTCGACATCCAGAATGTCTGGCAGCTTGTTGGAGAGCGCGGCGGCGGTGACGGATTCGTTATAGGCGGTTTGGGGGAACTCCTGAAGCGACACCCGCCAGTCCGACTGGGACGAATTGAAGTCCTCGATGATGCCGGCCAGAATCTTGCGTTCTTCCACATTGCCCGCGCCGTGATACCACATGGTCAAGTCGGTCTGCGCCAGTGCCACGGTGGAAAAAAGCGTCGTCAGGGCAGCGGCTGCCCCCGCAAAAATGGCTTTGGTGATCATAGATGGTCCTCCTCCTGAGGAAGAGTAACTTCAGCATCCACCGATTGTTCCGCAGAAAATTTGTGTTCTGGCGGTCCGAAACAGACCATCAAAGTGAGGGGTTCTTTTCCACCGCTTCGACAGGCGTCGCCTGAATGACCTCCGGAGCGGCACCGTATTCCGATTTGTTTTGCCGCTGGAACGCGATAAATTGCCCGGCGGGGAGGGGCCTCGAAAAAAGCCAGCCCTGACCGAAGTCCACGCCATGTTCGCGCAGATAGGCTGCCTGCTCCTCCGTCTCGATACCTTCGGCGACGGAGAACAGGCCAAGTTCACGCGCCATTCCGATAATATGGAGCGTGACGGTGCTGGTGGCGGTGTTCCTGCCGATCGTGTCGACGAAGGACTTGTCGATCTTCAGGGCATCCATCGGGAGCCCCTGCAAATATTGAAGGCTGGAATAGCCGGTGCCGAAGTCGTCTATTGCGACGGAATGGCCCGCCCTGCGCGCTTTATCCAGGGTAATGCGGGCTGCGTCGATGTCGATGAAACCGCGCTCCGTCGCTTCGAGCCATATTTGCTCCTTGCGGATACCGGCAGGCGTCAGACGCTGATCGATGAAATCCAAAATTCGTCCGGTTTTGATGTCCTGGGCGCAGAGATTGACGGCGATGTGCAGCGTACGATCCTCAACGAGCATGGGCCCGATATCGGCAATAACGGCTTCGACGACCTGATCGGTAATCGGCTCTATCAATCCGGTCTCCTCAGCAAGGGGAATGAAAAAATCTGGTCTTACAAGGGTGCCATCGGGCCGCCTCCAGCGGACGAGCGCCTCCGCGCCGACGCATATATTGGTCTTCAGATCGATAATCGGCTGATAATGGACGACAAACTCGCGATTCCGAATTGCGATTTCCAATTCTGTTTGTGGGGACAACCGCTTGCGCGACATCCAGACAATGATTCCGACGATAAAGGACGCAATGAATGCTCCGATCGGCAAAAGAACCATCAGCTCGCGCAGGAGTTTCTCCCGCATAGCCGCCCTCGGTTCGAGGACGATTGCGGTCAGCCCATCGTCTTTTACGACAGAGTAAAGCGAAGCATCATTGACACCCCGGCCCGCCTGCGCCGCAAGTGCCGTTACAACGCGCGCATCCGGCTGGTTCTGCGTGCTGATGACCTGCCCATGATCGTTGAGGAGCGCGAGGGATATTCCGTCTCGCAGTATGATATCGACAAAGCGGGAAGGCGCGACGAGCGCGTTGTGATGGCCGAGGTGCAGACTCGTCATCTGATCGCCATGGCTGACACCCGGCTGAATACGCAACGTCACTTCGATGCCTTCGGACGTGACATAATCGACATGGGATTTGGCGATATTTCCTGCGGTGCGGCCCCAGGACGTACATTTGATAACGCCGTTTTCGAAATAACCAATCTCCTCGATTGACGGAACATTGATCGTCACGATCCGCATTTGCGCGATATGTTGATCCGAACACGCAGGAAGATGCGCGGCTTCGATTGCTTCCAGCGCGCCTTGCGCTTCCTTGAATGTATTGTCGGCGCGCGCGAGTGACCTTTCGGCAACGAGAGCCAGGATGTCGAGTTCCTTTTGGACCGCGACCCGCCAGGAGGTCCAGGCCATGGCGGCAATGGGAAGCACGGCTCCGATTATGGCCAGAAGTATCCCCACTGCTATTACGCGCCAACGCCGAGCCTGCATTGTTACTCTCCAACAGTAGCCGGAGAACAAATTGTCCTGTTCTCCTTAATTTTTGCTGTGCGCAAACTGGCGAAAGTCGTGGAGCAGTTTTTGGTGCATCAGTTTCCAGAAGAACCCCAGCCACTGGGCGATGGTGACCGTTGCGGGCTTATTGCTTTGGCTTTCTCCTCAGATTCCCGACCCATCGAGCTCGCGGGCATCCTCGCCTTCCCATGGAGCGGGCATCGTGAGGCCATCGGTATTTGCGGAGGGCATAGGCATCCAGCACTTCAATTCCGGCTCCGCGTATTCGATGATCCGCCCCGGCGAAGAGTCCGAGGCACGCCAGCCTTCTGAACCGTACTGGTCGCCTTTCGACCAGTACGCAAGGTCTACCTGGGACGGCCCTTGTTCGGACGACCGTATCGTGATGAGAATCCGATCTCCGTTTTTCGGCGCGCTTGCCATATGGCGCCATCGGTGTGGTTGGTCCATCAATTCCCCCATCGTTTCGGCATTCAAGTGTCATCTCACCGTCCAGGAGGGTCAACTCAAACTTTGCATGACTCTGTATCGATCCGACGGATGGCCGATCTCCCTGCAGTGAACTTGCCCCTCAACATCTCTCTCCAGTATCTCGAAAAGATAGGGAAACCCAAGTATGGCGGGTCTCCTCATAAACGCTTTGAGTTGGTTCCATGGCACCTGAATCCTCAAAACAGCCCAAGGCGATGGCGACGAGACTGGGCCGAAATTCCGGTATCCAATAGACGGTGGATCCGCAGGCGGGGCAGAAGCGAAACTCCAGGCTCTTTCCGCTATCTCCAGGGCGCATATAGGTTTGGTGTGCTCCCGACGCAGTAACTTGATCTGCTTCATAAAACACCGCGACTCCGAACGCTGAGCCGGTACGATGCTGACATGCACGGCAGTGACAAACGGAGACCTTGCGGGGTTCTCCGCTTGTCACCACAGTTAGCTGACGACATGAACAATGGGCCAAGCGCACACTGTTGCTCCCAGTTCTAAATCCTCGAAATATGGCTTTCGAGGTCCCTCCACCACTCACTGGCAGGAACCGCCTCTCCGGATTTCAGGCTTCGACAGCTTCGCTGACATCATCCAGAAGAAAGTGCACGTTCACATAGCGCGTCGTGTATTTCTGACCGCTATCGGAGACGCTTTCGATGCTGCCGCCGTCGGAGGGGTGCCATTTCTGGTAATGGGGGTTGTTGGCGATCAGCGTAATCGCTTTGTCAGAGAACCTGCCGTTCAGCCGGTAGCGGGCCTCTGCGAGATGCCAGATTTTTTCAAAATCCTGCTGGCTGATCCGGGCTTTCAAGGCCTTTCTGGATATTGTTTTTCCGGGCGAACCATCGTCATGCGCCGCCGATGGAATATGTAGGTCAACCTCTTCTGCACCGTCCAGCAGAAACGCAAATTCGTCTGGCCACATCCGTCTCACGTATCGCTCCTCCCAAAGCTTACCGTCCTACAGCGCGATCATGATAGCGCCTCCGTCGCGAGAGGCAATGGCGGATATGCACCTGTGTTTCCCTTGCGCGCCCTCAATCGATGCCGCGAGTTCGAATAGCTGGAACTTGAAATTGGTCGGGAGATCGTGCTTGTTCACGGTCAGCAGGGCACGTGCGCGTCCCCGCCGGTCGACGAACTGCATCGAGGAGTAAGGCATGAAGAAACTCATCAACGATCCAGCCACCGTTGTGCGGGACATGCTCGAAGGCGTGGTGGCCCTCAGCCCTGCAACCGTCCTGCTTACGGATGAGAATGTCGTTATCCGGTCTGGCCTTCTGGACCCGGAAAAGCGCATGGTGGCGGTCCTGTCGGGCGGGGGCAGTGGTCATGAGCCAGCTCATGCGGGTTATGTCGGCGCGGGCATGCTGACCGTTGCGGTGGCAGGCGATGTCTTCACCTCGCCGAGCACCGATGCGATTCTTGCCGGCATCAGGGCTGCGGCCGGACCCGCCGGCGCTCTGGTTATCGTCAAGAACTACACGGGCGATCGGCTGAATTTCGGATTGGCGGCCGAGCTGGCACGGGCTGAAGGAATTCCGGTCGAGATCGTGGTCGTCGCCGATGACGTTGCGTTGAAGGACACAGTTCCCGACGATCGTCGCCGGGGTATTGCGGGCACGGTGCTTGTGCACAAGCTTGCCGGCGCGGCCGCTGAACAGGGGCTTCCCCTTCAAGAGGTGGCCCGCATCGCGCGGGAAGCTGCCGGAAAATTGTCCTCCATGGGAATATCGCTAGGCTCCTGCACGCTCCCTGCCGTCGGCAGGCCGGGCTTCGTCCTTGGCGACGCTGAAATCGAAGTCGGGCTCGGTATCCATGGCGAGCAGGGTGTCCGGAGGATGTCCATCGCATCGGCGGACGAGCTTGTGAATCTGGTCCTCGAGACGATCGAAGCCGATGGCAGGCTGAAGAGCGGAGACAGGGTTGCGCTTCTGGTCAACGGACTGGGATCGACGCCGCCAATGGAACTTGCGGTCGTGGCGCGATCCGCCGTCGCGCGTCTGGAAGCAAAGGGCGTCGTGGTCGAACGGGCATGGGCCGGTACCTTCCTCTCCGCCCTCGACATGCCCGGCTTTTCTTTGTCGGTCATGCATGTGGATGAGGCAATGGTCAACCTCATCGATGCGCCGACCGATGCCGGTGCATGGCCGCGCGGCGGTGCGGTGAACCGCAACCGCGTCTTGCCTTCGGCAGGTGTTAAGAAGAGCGTGACTGCGGAAATCAGGATAACAGCCGCCGGTGAACGACTGCGTTCCGCGGCGGAGCGGGTCGCCCGAGCCCTGATCGCCGCAGAGCCCATACTGACGCAGCTGGACAGTGTTACGGGTGACGGTGACCTTGGGACAAGCATGGTGCGAGGCGCCGAAGCAATATTGGCGCTGCCCGGGGAGAGCTTCGCAGATGTGTCCGGTGGTTTGATGGCGATGGCGAATGCGATGCGGAAGGCAATCGGCGGAAGCTCGGGCCCGTTTTACGCCACGGGCCTGATGCGCGCTTCGCGCCATCTTGCCGGGATCGAAAAGCCGACGGCCCCACAGATGGCGGAGGCGTTCGTGGCTGCCGTTCTCGCCGTCTCGGAACTCGGCGGCGCGAAACCGGGGGACCGTACGATGATAGATGCGCTTCATCCGGCCGCGGAAACGTTCCGGGACAAACTCGCAGGCGGAGCTTCGGCCGACGTGGCCTGGCGATCCGCCTCGGCGGCAGGCATCGCAGGCGCCGAGGCGACGACGTCGATGAAGCCGCGGCTCGGGCGCGCGAGCTATCTTGGTGAGCGGGCAATAGGACATCCCGATGCGGGTGCGGTCGCAGTCAGCATCTGGCTTGAAGCAATCGGCAACGATTAGCGCCGATGGGCGGCGGGCCGGAGCAGGCATGCGCCGCCCAGGCTCCTCTAAAACCCTGCAATGCCGAGCGTTGCGGGAGCCGGATGAGAAAGCGGATTGCCGCCGTGGCCGTGACGCTCAGATGCGCCGCGCCTTGATCGTGTTCATGACGAAGCTGGTCTCGATGGTCTCGACGCATTTCAGCTTTGCGATCTTGTCCTTGATGAAACGCTCGTAATCCTCCAGCCCACCGCACATGACCTTGAGCATGTAGTCCCTTGGCCCCGTGACCAGATGACATTCGAGAACCTCGTCCCAGTCAAGCACAGCCGCCTCGAACATCCGGATTTCGTCATCGTGCTGGCGGCTGAGGCGGACGGACGCAAGGGCGGTCATGGTCCATCCCTCGATTGCCGGATTGATGATCGCGGAGTACCCTTTGATGGCGCCCATCTCCTCCAGGCGTCGAAGCCGCCGCAGGCACGCCGATGCCGACAGTCCGACCCGCTCGGCAAGTTCGTTGTTCGTGATCCGCGCATCGGCAGACAATTCCTTGAGTATCCGCCTGTCGATCGGGTCTGCAATTTTTTGCGACATAAATGACCATTCTCCGCAATATATTGCTTCATGAGACAACTCGACGCTTCAGAATGCAAGGTATTTTGGTTTCACTGCGTGTAACCTGCAGGTAGTTCAACGCCAGCTGAGGGATCATCGGAAATGACCGCGCCGCATCCGTCCAAAACCCATATCGGCAACCACGCTCTCCATCCTGAAACCCAGATGCTCAATTACGGTTATGATCCGGAATTGTCGGAGGGCGCCGTAAAGCCTCCCGTGTTCCTGACATCGACCTTCGTTTTCAAATCGGCGGAAGACGGGCGCGACTTCTTCGACTATGTCTCCGGCCGCAAGGAGCCGCCCGAGGGCAGGGGCGCGGGCCTCGTCTATTCTCGCTTTAACCATCCGAACAGCGAGATCGTCGAGGATCGTCTTGCGGTTTATGAGCGCACGGAGAGCTGTGCACTGTTCTCCTCGGGCATGTCCGCCATTTCGACGACACTTTTCGCCTTCGTCCGGCCCGGCGACACCGTGCTCCATTCCCAGCCGCTGTATGGCGGCACGGAGACGCTGCTGGCCAAGACCTTCCATAATTTCGGCGTCTCGGCAGTGGGGTTCGCCGATGGTGTCAGCGAGACCTCGGTGATGGCTGCCGCAGAGGAGGCAATGGCGAAAGGCAGGGTCTCCGTCATCCTCATCGAGACCCCCGCCAATCCGACAAACAGCATTGTCGATATCGCGATGATGAGCCGGGTCGCCGACGTGATCGGCGAAAGGCAGGGGCACAGGCCGATCATCGCCTGCGATAATACGCTTCTCGGCCCGGTGTTCCAGCGGCCCATCGAATACGGTGCGGACATCTCGCTCTATTCGCTGACGAAATATGTTGGCGGGCATTCCGACCTCATTGCCGGCGCGGCGCTCGGCCGGAAGGATGTCATGAAACAGGTGAAGGCGTTGCGTGGAGCAATCGGCACGCAGCTCGATCCGCATTCGTGCTGGATGCTCGGACGTTCCCTTGAGACGCTGCAGATTCGGATGGAGCGGGCGGACAGCAACGCCAGGGTCGTGGCGGAATTCCTGAATACGCATCCCAAGGTCGAGAAAATCCATTACCTGCCGTTCAGCGATCCGGCGTCCGCGGTTGGCAGGGTATTCGCCGCTCAATGCTCCGGCGCGGGATCGACCTTCTCGTTCGATATCGTCGGCGGGCAGGCCGCATCTTTCAAATTCCTCAATGCGCTCAACATATTCAAACTCGCGGTAAGCCTCGGCGGCACGGAGTCTCTTGCGTCTCACCCCGCAACGATGACGCATTCGGGCGTTCCTGCCGATATCCGCCAGCGCATTGGTGTGCTTGATTCCACGATCCGGCTGTCCATCGGCATCGAACATCCCGACGATCTTGTTGCTGACCTGACCCTTGCCCTGGATCAGGCCTGACGAAAACGGGAACGCCGTTTATCCCACGGGCCACAGAAATGTTTGAAAGCTGCCCTCAGGTTACAAACCTGGATAGGTCACTTATGGTCGCATCGTGCGGCTCGCTTTCCAACGTCGCCGATTTGCGGCATTAAGTGTTGTGAAGTGAAGAGTGCAAGATGAATGTGTCGGGGGGCGCATGAAACTCAGGAGCCAGATTCTCGCATTGGCCATCGGGCCTCTCGTTCTTGCGATTATCGTCATCACAGCGCTGATTACGTGGCAGTCTATGACGCTGGCGCGCACGAGCATCGATGCGTTCGAACGCAACATGCTCGCTGCAAAGGAGGCTGAACTTCTTAACCTCACCAATCTTGCCCTTTCGGCGATCCGCTCGGTCTATGACAGGGCAGGGCCGGATGACGAGGCCGCGAAGGAAGAGGTCAAGCGCATCCTGACCGGTCTCGACTACGGCACTGACGGCTATTTCTTCGTCTATGACTATGACGGGCTGAACGTGGTCCATCCGCGGCAGAATTTCCGTCCGGGGAACAACTGGCTGGATCTCCACGATCCCGATGGCAACCGGGTGATCTACGATCTGATCGTCGAGGCGAAAAAGGGGGGAGGGCTGGTCCAGTACAAGTGGGAAAAGCCTTCCACCAAAAAAATGGCCGACAAGCTTTCCTTTGCGGCCGGCCTCGACAAATGGCGCTGGATGATCGGTACCGGCGTTTACCTCGACGACGTTTTTGCGACGACGGCGGCGGCGAAGGAGGAGTTGCGGCATTCAATCACCTGGAACTTCCTGATCGTCGCCCTGTTTGCGGTTCCTGCCGTATTGCTGGTGTTTGCCACCTGCATGCTGCTCAATCTGCGCCAGCAGCGGCTGGCGGATGGCCGGCTCAAGGAGTTGATGCAAAGGATCATCGATACCCAGGAGGAGGAGCGTCTGCGCATTGCCCGGGAGCTGCATGACGGCATTTCCCAGAATCTCGTCGGCGTGCGTTTTGCGATCGATCTCGCACGGCGCAAGGTCACGCCGGATAATGTCGGCGCTGTCGAGGCAATCGGCAAAGGCGCCATTGCGCTGAACGAAGCGATCAAGGAGGTCCGCCGCATCTCGCACGATCTTCGCCCGCGTGTCCTCGACGATCTGGGGCTGACGGCAGCTCTGGAATCCCTGATCTCGAGTTTTTCCGAACGCACGGGAATTGCGGCGACGCTTGAATCTGTGGCCTTCAAGCATATGCTTGTCCCGGAGGCACGGGTTGCGCTTTACCGTGTCGCACAGGAGGCGCTGACCAATATCGAGCGCCATGCCGGCGCGACGCAGGTCGCCATCCGGTTCTCCAGTCGCGATGAACGGGTCCAGATGGATGTCAGCGACAATGGCCGCGGCTTTCCGGCCGTTCGGACAGAGAACGGGATGCCGGCAAGCAAGGGGCTGGGTTTGAGAAACATGCAGGAACGCATGACGCATTTCGGGGGCAGGCTGGATGTCGAAAGCTCCGCCAGGGGAACCGTTCTGCGGGCGGTGCTGCCCATCACCGCCATGAAGGATCGCAATAGCGGCTTACAGGAGGCCGCCGAGTGACCGTTCATCCGATCCGTGTGTTGTTGATCGACAACCATCCTCTGGTTCTGGATGGGTTGAGGGCCGTTCTCGAGACTTACGAGCATCTCGCAGTCGTTGGAACCGCGGTGTCCGCCATGGCCGGTATCGACGCGGCTGTCGCCACGCGGCCCGATGTGGTGCTGATGGATATCAACATGCCGCAGATCAATGGCATCGATGCCCTGGAGCTGTTCAAGGAAAAACAGCTTTCCGCCCGGGTGCTGATGCTGTCGATGCATGACAGCCGGGAATATATATCGACCTCGGTCATGTATGGCGCGGCGGGTTACATTCTGAAGGATGTGGCGACCGAAGAAATAGTCGCCGCAATCGAAACCGTGGCTGCCGGCGGCACCTATTTTTCCTCTGGTGTTCGCGATGTGCTGATGGAGGGGTCTTCGGGCAGGCTGAAGGCGCTGACGACACGCGAGCAGGAGGTTCTGCTGCTGATCGCGCGCGGAAAGAGCAATCGCGACGCTGCCCTGGCGCTCGACATCGCCGAGCGCACGATGGAAACCCATCGCAAGAACATCAAGAGGAAACTGGATATAGCGACGACCGCCGGTCTCATCCGCTATGCGATCGATAACGGGCTTATCAAAGAATAGCCGCCAAAGGCCTGAGGCCCCAGGATGTCGCCATCCGGGGGCCTCGGTAGAGTCTATGTCGGCTTATTTGCCGGCCGTCTGCATGGCATAGCCGTAGCTGTCATAGGTATATTCGGCGACGCGGAACCATTCGAAGCTCTCGTCGCGGAACTTCTTCCAGCCCGGATAGATCTTGGCCCATGCGGGATGCTTCTGCGTGTACTCGTCATAAAGCTCGAAGGTCGCCTTGTAGGCGGCGTCGAGCACATCGCGGGGCAGCGGGCGAAGCTGCGTGCCCTTGGAAACCAGCGAGCGGATCGCATCCTTGTTCTTGACGTCGTACAGCGCCTGCATGTTGATGTTGGCGGCCTTGCAGGCGGTGTCGAGCGCTGCCTTGTATTCATCAGGCAGTGCTGCATATTGGTCCTTGTTGACGAAGAAGTGGATCGTCAGCCCACCTTCCCAGAACGCGGGATAATAGTAATAAGGCGCGATCTGGTAGAAGCCGAGCTTTTCGTCGTCATAGGGACCGACCCATTCCGCGGCATCAATGGTGCCCCGCTCCAGCGCCGGATAAATGTCGCCACCCGGAAGCTGCTGCGGCACCGCGCCAAGCTTGGCGAGTACCTGTCCGGCGACGCCGGCAATACGCATCTTGAGGCCCTTGATATCCTCGAGGCTCTTGATCTCCTTGCGATACCAGCCGCCCATCTGGGCGCCCGTCGCACCACCGGGAATGCCGATGACGCCGTAGTCGGAAAGGAATTCGTTGTAAGCCTCGTTGCCGCCGCCATGATAGAGCCATGCGTTCTGCTGGCGGGCGTTCAGGCCGAAGGGGATGGTCGAACCGATGGCGAATGTCGGATCTTTCCCGGTGAAATAGTAGCCGCAGGTATGGGAAATCTCGACGGTATTGGCTTTTACGGCGTCGATGGCTTGGGCACCGGGAACGATTTCTCCGGCCTGGAAGACCTGGATTTCGAACTTGCCGCCCGTAACGGCCTTCAATGCATTGGCCATGACGACGGCGCCGCCATAGATCGTGTCCAGATTGTTTGGGAAGCCGGACGTGAGACGCCAGCGAACGGTTGGCAAAGACTGGGCTATGGCGGGTGTCGCAAGTGCCGAAGCAGCCGCAGCCGCCCCTGCAAGTACGCCGCCTGACAAGAGCTGTCTGCGACCTGGGTTGACCTTCATAGTTTACCTCCTCCTATTGAACGTTAGCGATTTTTGTTGCGGCGGGCGCTTTTGCGCCCGGCCGATTGTCATGGGGTGGCCGGCTTTCCGAAACTCGGTGCGGTGTTGCCGGGCGCCGAGAAAGGATTGGCGAAGGGATCGGCGTCCGTGCCGATGCTGGGCATCGGTACATTGATATGGACGGCGGAAGGATCGACCTGTTTGGCGCCTGACTTGTAGTGCATCACGATGCCGGGGAAGGCGATGATGATGACGACCATGGTCAGCTGGATGAACAGATAGGGAATGGCGCCCAGATATATCTGGGACGAGGTGACCGGCTGGATGGTCTGTCCCGTGATCCGGTCCTTATAGGCGCGCGTCGGTGCGACTGACCGCAGGAAGAACAGCGAGAAACCGAAGGGCGGGTGCATGAACGACGTCTGCATGTTGACCGCCAGCATCACGCCAAACCAGATCAGGTCGATGCCAAGCGCATCGGCGACCGGCGCCAGCAGCGGGATGATGATGAAGGCCAGCTCGAAATAATCGAGGAAGAAGGCCAGGAAAAAGACCAGCAGGTTGGCGACGATCAGGAAGCCGATCTCGCCGCCGGGAATCGATGTCATCAGATGCTCGACCCAGACGTGGCCGTTCACGCCATAGAAGGTCAGGGAAAAGACGCGCGCGCCGAGCAGGATGAGCAGCACGAAGGACGACAGCTTTGCCGTGGCATGCAGCGACTGCTGGATCAGGCCGAAATTGAGCTTGCGGTTGGCAAGCGCAAGGGCGAGCGCGCCGACAGCGCCCATGGCGCCGCCTTCCGTGGGGGTGGCGATCCCGAGGAAGATCGTGCCGAGCACGAGGAATATCAATACGAGCGGCGGCACCAGCGAGGTGATGACCTTGAGCAGCAGCTTGGTACCGCGCAGGGTCCGCGCCTCCAGCGGCAGGGCCGGGACTTTCGTGGGGCTGATGATCGAGGTCACGATGATATAAAGCGTATAGGCCGCCACGAGCATGAGACCCGGAACGAGCGCGCCCTTGTACATGTCGCCCACCGAACGGCCGAGCTGGTCGGCCAGCACGATCAGTACGAGGCTGGGCGGGATGACCTGCGCCAGCGTGCCGGAAGCCGCGATCGTGCCGGCGGCGACCTTGCGGTCATAACCATAGCGCAACATGATGGGAAGCGAGATGAGGCCCATCGAGATAACCGAGGCGGCGACGACGCCGGTGGTGGCGGCCAGAATTGCCCCGACGAAGATGACGGCAAACGCAATGCCGCCGCGGACCGGTCCAAACAGCTGGCCGATCGTGTCCAGCAAATCCTCCGCCATGCCGCTCTTTTCAAGAATGAGCCCCATGAAGGTGAAGAACGGTATCGCCAGCAGCGTTTCGTTCGACATCTGGCCGAATATGCGATCGGGAATGGCCTGGAACAGCGTCGCCGGCAGCAGGCCGAGTTCGATCCCGATGAAGCCGAAGAAAAAGCCGACAAAGGCCAGGGCGAAGGCGACGGGGTAGCCGAGCAAAAGCACGATGATGAGCGCCGCAAACATGATGGGCGCGAGATTTTCCGCAATGAATGCCATTGTTGTTGTTTCCTTCGATCAGAGCAGTGCGGCGGCGGCGTCAGCCGCTGCAACCGGATCGGGGATATCGCCGCGCAGGATCGCGACACGCTTGATGAGTTCCGAAACGCCCTGAATGGCGAGAAGGCTGAAGCCAATCGGTATCAGCGCCCAGACGGGCCATTGAATGAGGCCGCCCGTGTTGTTTGAAACCTCACCAGAAGCAAGTTTCTGCAGAAACACCGGCCAGGAGAGATAGACCGTGATGAGGCAGAAGGGCATGAGAAAGAAAATGGTCCCGAGAATGTCGACCCACAGCTGCCCTTTGCGCGGAAGATTTCCGTAGACCAGATCGACCTTCACATGCTCGTTGTTAAGAAGCGTGTAGGCGGCGGCGATCAGAAACACGGCGGAGAACAAATACCACTGCGATTCAAGCCAGGCGTTGGAACTCATCGAAAACGCCTTGCGCATGACGGCATTGATGGCGCTGATGAAAATAGCCGCGAGAAGCAGCCAGGAAATGCCTTTGCCAATGGCTGCATTGGCGGCATCGATGGCGCGCGAAACGGCCAACAGAAACTTCATGATATCCTCCCCGAAAGCGGCCGCGTACTCCTCAATACGTGTGTGACCGCCATAATTCGGGCAGGATAACCATGGTGGCCTGACGCTCAAGGGCGCGCGCCGGCGAATTTCGTGAGACGTACCGAGAACTGGGTATGGGCGAGATCAAAACCCGCACCCGGGCTTAATTTCGCCTTCTGCTGCCGGCCCGAATGCGCGGTTGCACCTGCCAGAAAATCACCGGCGAAGCCCATCTGAACACCGGCCGTCGGTTCAAATCCGTTTAAACCGCAAGATGCAGGCCACCCGCACGGGCGGCTGCCATGTCACTGTTTGGCTGCGGTCGCCTCTTTTACCGCCAGCTCCGCCATGGCGAGTGCCGCATCGCGGGTTCTGGCCGCTGCGACAAATCGGCCGTTGTGGCAGAAGCTCGCGCCTTCGACGCCACAAACCGCCTCCAGATCTTTGTCCGTCAGGCCGGCCCAGGCCGCCGGCAGATCCGCCCGCAGCTCAAAGCCTTCGTCCGCGCGGCGGATGCCGGTCAGGCACCAGTCGTTGTTGCGTGGATGAACGACGAAGAGCAGATGGTCAGCGCCCGCCTTCTTGATGGCGGACCGAAACGGCATTCCCATCGGCAGTTCCAGAATATGTCCCTCGCCGGCATCCACGATAGCCCGGCTCACGAGCGCTTCAGCCCGCAATTTCGCGGTGCTGTTGGCAATCTTTGCCTCCAGGAAGCTGCGGGCGATGGCCAGCGCCGCGTGGAAACTGCGATTGTCCGCTTCGGGATCTGTCTCGTCGAAAACAGGTTTCAGAGTTTCCAGCAACACGGGCAGGGTCAGCCCGGCGAGTGCCCCTGCGGTGGAGGGGCTGAGCGCGCCATTGTCGACCAGATCGACCGGCAGCACGAAGCTGGCATCGAAAGAGGCGTAAACGATTTCGATATGGTCTTCAGGAACGCCAAAGGCGGCGAGATAATCGCGGCCGAAATGCTTCCAGATCAAGCCGAACGAACTATAGGGTTGACCGTCCTCCCGCAATGGTGCGCCGCGCTGGTGGTGGTCGAAGGCGCCCTTTGCCGCGTCATAAACACCGCCGACGTCATAGACGATGCGGTCTGCGCCGGGTGCGATCCATTCGGGCGCCCTGCTGCGGATCAGGCGTGCCTGCGGGAAAACCTGGGTCAGCACGACGCTCGACAGCAGTTCGTCGGCATGGAAGCCACCGGAATGGGTGACGAGGAAGTCCGGGATCATGTCAGGATGCGCCTTGTTGCTTGCGGAAGCTCCGCTGGGAGTGGCATCTGATACCCTTTGCCGGACGGCATCTCAACCCGCCATTCGCAATGGAGGCTAAAAGCAACGATATGCTGGACGTCGTGATCTGAATAAAAGGCGGTTTGTCACTGCGTTTCAAGCCGTCTTCAGGATCGACAGGTTGGGTGCCGACCGGTCATCCTCGCTCGTTTTCCAGCGGTCAAAGGCGGCGCGTCCGAGAATGGCGACGGAGGTGTCCTCCTGGGGAGCATGGACGAGAACCGACTGGATATCGCGGAAATGCCGCTCGAGGCCGAGATCGGCGTTGAGGCCGGGATTGCCGATGCCGCGAACGGCTATCTGGACGGCCTCGCGGATTCGCCGGCCGGCGAGAAGCCGGGCCCTTATCAGGTGTTCGGCATCGCCGATATGGTTTGCGAGCGCGCCAAAGATGATCTGCCGGGCGCCGGAGACCAAAAGGTCGATTTCGCCCGAAAGCGTGACAAAACGTTCTGTCCGCGCAATGGCACGGCCCAGATTGGCGGGCACGCGCTCATGCCCGAAGCGAATGAACGCTTCCTGGGCGGCCTCAGACGCACCCAGATAAATTGCGGTCAGGGCAAGCGTCATCGCCTCGTGGCCGCGATTATCCTGCTGGGCAACGGAGGGATCAACGAGTTCCAGCACATTTTCTGCCGGGATTTCAACCTCGGTATATTCGACGCGAATGCCGTGCTGCGACGGATCACGCGGGCATTTCAGTCCCCTCGAGGCTGAATGGCCTATTTTCGAATTTCATCTTCGACCGTGATTGAATCTCATTGGCAACCTTACTAACATGTTAGATACATGCATTGGAGGTTCGCTCATTGGTAGAGAAAAAGAAAAAGGATGGCCGTAGCCTGAGAAATGCGGAGGGGCACGTCAATCAGAGAGACCGCGCCTATTCCAGTTTCACGGAGCACCTTCTTTCCCGCCAGCTCCGCCCCGGACAATTTGTTTCGCAACGGCAATTGGTCGAGCTTACCCAGTTGCCGCTTGCGGCGATCCGTGAGCTGATCCCGCGCCTTGAAGCCGAAGGGCTGCTGGTGACGGTTCCGCAGCGTGGCATGCAGATTGCCCAGGTCGATCTCAATCTGGTGCAGGATGCATTTCAGGTCAGGCTGTTTCTGGAAAAGGAGGCTGTCCAGATATTCGCGAGGCTGGTTAGCGACGAGACGCTGGAGGCCATCCGGCAGGAACATCTGGATATCATCGATGCCTGCAATGCCGAGCCGGACGCCAATCACGTCTCCAGAGCCCTTGTGGACAGGGCGCAGGAGCTGGATTCCCGATTTCATCACGGGATGATCGATTCCCTGCAGAATTCGATCCTCACCAATATCTACCGTGTGAACGCGATAAAAATCCGGCTGATCCGCCAGGCGCATACACAGCTCAATCCTCCGCTCGTCCTGCCCACGATGTACGATCACCTGAACCTTCTCGATGCGATTGCCTCACGCGATCCGGCTGCAGCAGCAGCAGCGATGGAACAGCACATTCACAATGCCAAAAACCGCGCGATCGCACGGTAGCCGCCCTTCTGGCGGGCCTTCCGGGCTGTTTCCCTATGCTTGGGGCAGCCAGGCCAGAGCGTGACGTCCAATGAAACTGCTGCCGAATGCATAAGGGCGCCGTGGTGGAATGTCACCATCAATCAAGGTAACATGTTAGCTATTGCGGCAGTGAAATTTTCCTGCTAGCTTCCGTCTGACTTGAGGGAGGAGATGCGGTCGCGCAGCAAATCCGCGCCGACCGGGAGGGAGAGATATGCGCCCGCATACTCATCCGGGGGCGATACGTCATTGAGGAAAATAACCGAGATTTGGGAGGATATGATTGACATGAAATTTTTCAGAAACAGTCTGGCGGCGGCGTCAAAAATGGCAGCCCTTGCATCATGCGTCGTTTTTACAGGTTCGATTGCGGGAGCCGCCGATTTCAACTGGCGTTCACAGGAAGGCCAGACAATAAATGTCCTGTTCACGAACCATCCCTGGCCGAACGCCATCAAGGATATGACCAGTGAATTCACGGAAAAGACCGGCATCAAGGTTCGCGTCGAGATTCTCAACGAAGACCCGATCCGCGCGCGTCTGTCGACGCTCATGCAGGCCAGGTCATCGGATGTCGATGCCTTCATTTCGCTGAAAATCCGTGAGGGCGCGGTCTACAACAAGGCTGGCTGGTATGCCGATCTCAACCCGCTGCTGAAGGACGCGAGTCTGACCTCGCCGGATTTCAATTTCGAGGATTTCGGCGAGGGGCTGCGCAAGAACGAGATTTTTGATGGCAAGCTGACCGGCGTGCCGATCAATGTCGAAGGTCCGCTGTTCTACTGGCGCAAGGATATTTTCGCCAAGTGCAACATTCCTGAACCGCAATATCTCGAAGACATTCCCGCTGCTGCAAAAACAATTTCGGAATGCGACAAGTCGGTCAACGCCTGGACGGCGCGCGGCGTGCGCAATGCGATACCCTATCCGATGGCGTCTTTCGTCTTCAATCTTGGCGGCGACTTCAAGTCTGCGGACAAGACCAAGCCGGGCCTGTGCCAGGAAAAGACCATAGCCGGCCTGCAGATGTATGGCGATCTTCTGAAAACCTATGGCGCGGTCGGTGCTTCCAACCATTCCTTCCCACAGGTCGTTGAGCTTCTCGGTCAGGGCAAGGTCGCCATGACGCATGAGTCCTCCAACGAATTCTCCAATATCGTCAAATTCCCCGGCCGCGCTGAAGATCTTGCCATCAAGGTGCTTCCGCCCGGCAAGGAAACCGGCATTTCCAAGCCCGTCGCCTTCGGCTGGGGTCTGTCGATGTCGAATTTCTCCAAACGCAAGGAGGCCACCTGGCTGTTCATGCAATGGGCAACGTCGCCGGAGATCGAGGCCCGTCTCATTCAGGCCGGTGTCGCGCCGCCACGCAGTTCGGTCTTCGACGGTGCGGATATGAAAAAATTCACTGACGAATTGCCGATCCGCAAAAGCTGGGCCGACGCCATCAGGCAGATCAGCAAAACCGGCACCGGCGACTACGCATCGCCGACCGACAAGGTGCCGCAGACCCGCGAGATCATCGGCAAGGTGGTTCAGGATTACCTGCTCGGCAACAATACGATCAAGGATGGCGCCTGCGAGGCGGACAAGGCCCTGCTCGCCCTGCAATAATTCGCCGGCTCCAGGAATTCCTCCCGGGAAATCCGGTTCCGTGCTGCAAAGTCCGGAGCCGGATCCCCGGCGGGAAATATTGCTCTCCCCAATCGTTGCACAGGCCGCCGGTCAGTTTCACGGCGTGCGGCCTGGCGCGGCTTGGGGCAAGCAATTGCAGACACAAATATCATTTTCATGAGGGATCCCCGTGTGATGACCGCTCCGATGCCTTCCCGCATCTCCGGCCCCGGCCAGACCGTTCTTTCCTTTCGCTGGATGATGGCGCCCGCCGTGGCATTCGTCGGCTTGATGATCGTTTTCCCCATTCTTTATGCGATCTGGATTTCGCTGCGCGAAAACTCGCTCGGCATGGATGATCGTTTCGTCGGTCTTGCGAATTATCTCGAGCTGCTTTCCGACGGGGAATTTCACAACGCCTTCATTCTGACATGGGTGCTTTATGGACTCGCGCTCGCCATGCAGATGATGATCGGCACCTGGCTTGGTTTCACCCTCAACCGGGTGCGTAGCGCGCGCAATCTCGTTCGCACGGTGGCTGTCATGCCCTTCATGATGCCGCCGGTGGTCGTGGGCATGATGGCGATCGTCATTCTCGATCCGGCCGTCGGCGTCGCGAACTGGCTGCTCGGGGAGGTGGGGATTGGCCCGAGCCTCTGGCTCGCCGATCCCAAGTGGGTCCTTCTGACGGTTGCCGCCGTCGACACATGGCAATGGTCGCCGCTGATCGGACTTCTGGTTCTGGGCGGCCTTCAGTCCCTGCCGACGAAGGTGTTCGAGGCGGCGGAGATCGATGGCGTGATCGGCTGGAAGAGGCTCGTTCACATCACCCTGCCGTTGCTTGCGCCGACGCTCCTGTCCGCCGCGATCCTGCGGTCGGTCGATCTGCTGCGTTTCTTCGACGTGATCTACATCACCACGCGCGGCGGGCCGGGCAATGCGTCGACCACGCTCAATATCTATGCCTACCAGCAGGGCTTCGAGTTTTCCCGTTTCGGCTACGCCTCGGCCGGCATGATCACGCTCGCGGCCGTCGTCATGGTCACCGTCGTCGCCTTTTCCCGGCTGCGACAGGCCGTCACCTGGTAAATCGAGGAGGAATTTTCATGCACGAACACGAGGCATACCAGCCTTCCCTTGCCGAAAGACTGCGCGGCGGTCTGAGCACCGCCATTCTGGTCATCGCCGCGATCACCCCGATCCTCTGGATGATCCTGTCGTCCTTCAAGGATCGTTACGAGGTGACGAAGCTGCCGCCGAGCCTCTTTTTCACGCCCACCCTGGACAATTACCGGCAGCTTTTCGAGCGCACGGAATTCCTGTCCAATACGCTGAATTCGCTCATCGTTTCCACGGGCGCGACGTTGCTCGGCATCCTGCTCGCATTTCCGGCGGCCTTTGCGGTCTCCTGGCATCGCACCACATGGCCCGCGACACTGGCGCTGTTTTCACGCATGGCGCCGGGCACGCTGTTCCTGCTGCCCTGGTTCATCATCTTTTCCGAACTCGGGCTTGTCGGTTCCTACACGGTGTTGATCCTGACCCATGCCGTCATCGCCATGCCGGTCGCCCTGTGGACGATGCTGCCCTATTTCGACGCCATGCCGCGCGAACTGGTGGAAGCCGCCCAGATGGACGGTTGCCGTCCGCTGTCGGTGCTCTGGCGCATCGTTCTTCCGGTCGTCATGCCCGGCGTGGTGGTGTCATCCATTCTCTGCTTCATCTTCACCTGGAACTATTTCCTGTTCGCTCTGGCGCTCTCCGGCTTCGACACCAAGACCGCCATCGTCGCGTCGTTCAATTTCATCGGCGAGGGCGTCACCAACTGGGGCGCGCTGATGGCCGCCGCAACCATGATCGCTCTTCCGCCGCTCATTCTTACCCTGCTCGTCCAGCGCCGCCTTGTCGCGGGCCTGTCCGCAGGGGCAGTCAAAGGATAATTCCATGGCCACTCTTTCCATTCAGAACGTCGTCAAGGCTTACGGCGCGCACCGTGTCATCCATGGCCTCTCCTTTGATATTGTCGATGGCGAGTTCATTGTCTTCGTCGGTCCTTCCGGCTGCGGAAAATCGACGCTGCTGCGCATGATTGCCGGCCTGGAGAATTTTCAGGAGGGTTCGATCTCCATTGAGGGAACGGTCGTCAACAGGCTCCGCCCCTGGGAACGGGACGTGGCGATGGTGTTTCAGGAATATGCGCTTTATCCGCATATGACCGTGGAAAAGAACATCGGCTTTGCCCTGCGGATGAACGGTGTGCCGGAGGCGCAGGTGAAGCAGCGCGTCGAAGACGTGTCGCGCACCCTGCAGCTTACCCATCTGCTGAAGCGACGCCCGCGCGAGCTTTCCGGTGGCCAGCGCCAGCGTGTGGCGATGGGGCGCGCCATGGTGCGCGGACCGAAAGTTTTTCTCTTCGATGAGCCGCTCTCCAATCTCGACGCCCAGTTGCGTGTCGATCTGCGTGCGGAAATCAAGCAGCTCCACCAGCGGCTCGGCAGCACCATGATCTATGTCACTCACGATCAGGTGGAAGCCATGACCATGGCCGATCGTATCGTCGTGCTGAAGGACGGTCACATCCAGCAGATCGGTGCGCCGCAGGAGCTTTACCGCAACCCGAGAACCCGCTTCGTCGCCGGTTTTATCGGGGCGCCGGCCATGAATTTCCTGCCCGTGCAGCTTTCGAAGGGTGTCGCAACCCTGCCGGATGGCACGCGCATCCCCGTTTCGGTCGAACGCCGGGACTATGAAGGTGCAGCGGAACTCGGCGTGCGGCCAGAACATCTTTCGCTGGATTCGGCCCATCGGGCTTCGTTGTCCGCCACGATTTCCGGTCCGGTTCAACTGATCGAGCCATTGGGGGCCGACACGCTCGCCTTGCTGGATATTGCCGGCAACCGGCTGAATTGCCGCCTGTCGGGCGATATGGCGCCTGCACCGGGCGAGATCCTGACCGTGAGTTTCGATCCCGATCGCTGCGTTCTGTTCGATCAGGCCGGTGCACGTATTTAATTTCGATTTTCCGAGAGACACTGCAATGAGCAAGACCGTACTGGTAACGGCAACGAATTATTCCCGCTATTGCGCGGACGCCAAGGCGATGCTGGAGGCGGAAGGTATCGACGTCGTTGAAAACGGCTTCGGGCGGCCGATGACATTTGATGAATTATCCGCGAGACTTGGCGATGTCGATGCCGTTATCGCCGGTGTCGACACCTGGAATGACCGTGTTTTCGACCTTGCCCCGCGACTGAAGGCGATTGCGCGTTTTGGCGTCGGTGTCGATAATATCGATATCGATGCGGCCCACCGGCATGGCATCGCGGTGACGAATGCGCCGGGCGGCAATGCCAATGCGGTGGCCGAACTGACGCTCGGACTGATCCTTTCGGCAATGCGCCGGATACCCTATCTGCACGATGCCTTGCGCGGTGGCGCGTGGGACCGTTTCGTCGGGCAGGAACTGATCGGCCGCCGCGTCGGCCTCCTCGGTTTCGGTAACATCGCCCGCAAGATCGCGCGCAAACTCTCCGGTTTCGATGTGGAGGTGATCGCTTACGACAAGTTTCCCGACCAGGCTGCCGCAACGAAGCTTGGCGTGCGGATGTGCGAGATGGATGAGGTGCTTTCGTCTTCAGACATTCTCGTGATGATGATGCCAAGCCTGCCAGAGACACGCCGTCTCATGGATGCAGGCCGTTTTGCCCGGATGAAACCCGGCTCGATCTTCATAAACACGGCGCGTGGCGCCCTTGTGGATGAGAAGGCGCTTTACGACGCCATCGTCAGCGGCCATCTTCAGGCGGCGGCGATCGATGTCTATGAGATGGAGCCTGCCTTGCCCGATAATCCGCTCTTTACGCTGCCGCAGATCGTCACCACGCCGCATACGGCAGCGGAAACCTACGAAACCTACACGTCTATCGGCCGGATTACCGCCGAGGCCGTGATCGATGTGCTCGCGAACCGCCAGCCACGCAACCAGCTCTGATCCACGCCGGCATGGCTTCCGCATCGGAATGCCGGGACCACATATGTTTGACAGGACGAAAACAATGACCAAGCGTATCGAAGGCATCATTCCCGTGATGATCACCCCCTTCAGGGGCGGCAAAATAGATTTCGAGGGCGTCGCCAATCTCGTGGAATGGTACATCGCCAATGGATCGGACGCGCTGTTTGCCGTTTGCCAGTCTTCTGAAATGATGTTCCTCACCCTTCAGGAGCGCGTGGAACTGGCTGCTTTTGTCAAGAAGGCCACAGCCGGCCGCATTCCCGTCATTGCCTCGGGCCATATCAGCGAGACGCTTGAAGATCAGCAGAAAGAGCTCAATGCCATCGCGCAGACGGGTGTTGACGGCATGGTGCTTGTCACCAACCGGCTGGATGCCCGGCAGGAGGGCGGCTCGAAGTTTCTCGATGATCTCGGCTGGCTTCTCGAGCGTCTGCCTTCCGATCTGCCGCTTGGTCTCTACGAATGCCCGGCTCCCTATCGCCGTCTCATGACCGATGCCGAAATTTCCTTCTGCGCCAAGAGCGGTCGTTTCGTTATCCTCAAGGATGTCTCCTGTGATCTTGAAACGGTCAAGCGGCGTGTAGCGCTCACCGCGAATACGCCGCTCGCCATCGTCAACGCCAATGCGGCAATTGCGTTCGACGCCATGAAAGCGGGATCGCGCGGTTTCACCGGGGTCTTCACCAATTTCCATCCCGATCTCTACAAATGGCTGCTGACGGAAGCCGGCCGGCAACCGGAACTGGCTGACGAGCTGTCGGTCTATCTGGCGCTCGCCGCCATGGCGGAGCCCATGGGGTATCCCAAACTGGCGAAGCTCTATCACCAGCGCCTCGGCACCATAAGCGATGTCGAAAGCCGCGCGGTGACGTTCGATATTCAGGAGCGTTTCTGGGCGATAGAGGCTCTTCTGGACAAGATCATGCAGGGCACGGAGGAATTCCGGCGGCGCATATCCAGATAGCGGCGTCCCCTGTCATCAACGGCCAGACAAATGCGGAAAACAGTTCTGCCGGCCATGACGTGTCATGCCCAGCCTTTCAGCGCCCGCCCGGAATAATAGCTGGGCGTGGTGGCGCGGTAGATCGGTATGCTGGCGGCACCCAGATGAGGCAAGTCGCTCATGATCGATTTGCGTATTTCCGGCGGCTCGACGAAAAAATCCTCGCCGAGCATTTCCAGGGAACCGATACGCCGCACGATATGTTCGAGAATCCAGTCTGGCAGCGATCCACCGAAAATGATGGCTGCCGGATCCATCGTGCGGGCGACCGTCAGTGAAAGCAGGCGAAGCTGATCCGTTGCCCGCTCCAGCCACGACACCACGGCGGGATGATCGGAATAACTTTCGTCAATATCTTTGAGGCGTCGAATGCTGATGCCCTGAGCAGCCAGAGTGTCGCACAGGTCCTGTCCCGAGGGTCGGGGATGGGATTTGGGAAACAGTCCACCGAACTCGCCGGCATTGCCATTGGTGCCGCGATAGAGATGGCGCTGCACCACCAGCGCGCCGCCAATGCCATATGTCAGCCAGATCATCGCGAAATTTCGGACATTGCGGCCTGCACCATAATAGAGTTCCGAAAGAATGACGGTGTTGCCGTCATTTTCGTGAAAGACCGGGAAATCGAAATAGGGCTGGAAGTCCTTTTCGACGTCGATATCGCGCCAGCTTTCGAACTGCTTAATCCGGAAGACATGGCCGCGATCCCGCTTGAAATGGCCGGGAAAGCTGATGCCGCAGCCCAGCACATCTTTCTTTCTTATCTTTGCTTTTTCAAGCACTTGCCGGGCGGCGGCCTCGGCCATCTCCATAATATGCTCGAAACTGTGCCCTTCCAGTTCCGATCTGATTTCCTGCCTTATCGTGCCGTTGAGATCGGCCACGCAGACACGCAGATCGTCTGGATTGAAGTAGACCCCCAGCGTGAAAAGCCCGTTCGGGTTGATTTCGATGGCGGTGGAGGGTTTCCCCCGTTTGCCGTCATTGCGGGCCTCCTCCGCTTCGACGATGAGGCCGGATTCCAGGAGATTGGCCGTCAGGCGGGTAAGGGTCGGTGCGGAAACATCCATCTCCCGCGCCAGCTCGATACGCGACATGCCTCCCTTGCCGCGCAAAATCTCGAGCAGACGCCTCTCATTGTAGCCGAGATCGATCAAACAAGTCTCCCCGCGAGAAGTTACGCCGGATGATTAGCGCAAATCGTGCGATTGTACACCTCGTTTTGCCGGAAAACCTGCCGTTGAGATTGAAGGCGTGTAAGTGAAAATCATAAAAAATTATTTCTTTTCAATCGGATATTTTATTTTCGCATTCAAAATAAATTCCGGCCTGACTAATTAATTTACGTAAAGAAAATAAATAATAGGCAGCGGGTGGCGACAGGCAATATCAAAAAGAAATCATGTCGCAGGGCCGGTCTGTCAGGGAACAAAAAAACGGAGCCCCCTTATGCGTAAATCATGCACTATTTTCGCGCGCCTTTTTGCCGGCGCCACTTTCCTTGCCAGCGCGGCTTTCGCTCATGCCGAAGGTACCGTCGTGGTCTATTCCGCTGCCCCGCAGCAGCTCATGGACGAATTGCTGCCCATGTTCGAAAAGAAAACCGGCACCAAGGTCGAGCTTGTCAAAGCCGGGTCCGGCGAGCTGATGAACCGCATCAAGGCGGAGAGCGGCAAGGCGGCGGGCGATGTGATCTGGAGCGTCGACGGGACGGTTATCGATTTCTCCGCCGACCTTTTCGAGCCATACAAGCCGGTTGAGGCTGCGTCGATCAACCCAGCCTTCTCACCGAGCGCGAACTGGGTGCCTTTCACGGCTGTCGTCACGGCCTTTATCGTCAATAAGGAGGCCCTGAAAGGCGCTCCCGTTCCGACGTCCTGGGCCGATCTCGCAAAGCCGGAATATAAGGGCCTGATTTCGTCGGCCCGCGCCGACCAGTCCGGCTCGGCCTATATTCAGATGGCGACGGTATTGCAGGATTTCGACAGCGAGGAAAAAGGCTGGGAAATTTATACCGGCATCCTCGGCAACTCGGTTCTTTCCACTTCTTCAGGCGCGGTTCCGCGTTTCGTCAACGATGGCGAACAGGCCGTTGGCATTACGCTGGAAGATGCCGCGCTGCGCTACAAGCTCGGCAGTGCGCCGGTCGAAATCGTTTATCCGAAAGAGGGTACGGCAATCGCGCCTGATGGCATGGCGCTCGTGAAGGGAGCGCCGAATGCCGGCAATGGCAAGGCCTTCATCGATTTCATCGTCTCCAGGGAAGCGCAGGAAATCGTGGTGAAGGCGGGTCGTCGCTCGGTTCGAACCGATGTTCCCGCCAATCCGGCACTCGTTCCGCTGTCCGATGTTCCAGACGCGAAATACGATTTCAAATGGGCTGCGGACAACCGCGCGCGCCTGATGGAAAAGTGGAACGAGACATTGCTCGACGTTCAGTAAGATAATTGCCGGGGACAGCGCAGAAGCGACCGTCCCCCTTTATCCCATTCACAATTCGCTTTCGTTTTGTCCAGCGTGGTCACCGGCCGTGCAGGATTTGTCATGGAGCAGCACATGGCCGCCGTGGAAATCACCAGCATCAAGAAGAGTTACCGGGATGTCGTTGCCCTCTCCGACATCAATATCTCCATCCCCTCGGGATCGTTTTTTACGCTTCTTGGTCCGAGCGGATGCGGCAAGACGACCCTCCTGCGCACGATTGCCGGGTTTCACCAGCAGGATAGCGGCAGTATCAGCATCGAAAGACAGGCGATCCAACATGTGCCTGCGCATAAGCGCGATGTCGGCATGGTTTTTCAGGATTATGCGGTTTTCCCGCATATTTCCGTCTTCGACAACATCGCCTTCGGTTTGAAGCAGCGCAAGGCGTCTTCCACCGAGATTCGCGAACGCGTCGGCAAGATTCTCGACATCGTGCAGCTCGCTCCCTACGCCAAGCGCATGCCGCATGAATTATCCGGCGGTCAGCAGCAGCGTGTCGGTCTGGCGCGTGCGCTCGTCATCAATCCGAAAGTGTTGTTGATGGACGAGCCCCTATCCAACCTCGATGCGAAACTACGCGTGGATCTGCGGCGCGAGCTGCGCGAAATCCAGCAGGCCATGAACATTACCACGGTTTATGTGACCCACGATCAGGAGGAGGCGCTTGCCATGTCCGATCTGGTCTGTGTGATGTATGGCGGCGTCATCCAGCAGGCCGCAGCGCCCTGGGAGGTCTATAACAACCCCGCCAACCGTTTCGTCGCCTCCTTCGTCGGGGCAAACAATTTCCTGACGCTGGATCGTTCGGGTGGGCGGACATCCATTTCCGGGCACGGTGTGGGGCTTCCGCAGGTTGACGCCATTGCGCCGCAACGAACGGTCGTTGCCGCCATCCGTCCTGAGGCGATTACCGTCGGCTCGCCTGCGACCGAAGATGAACGCCGCATCGAACTGCCTGTCACCATAAGGCAGGTCAGCTTCACCGGCCGCGAGATGAATGTTGCCGCGGTGCTGTCGTCGGGAGAGGAAATCGAGGCGATCACCAAGCCGTCGCCCGATATCATCGCCCTTCAGCCCGGCCAGAAAACGGTTTTCTCCTGGTCTGCGGGCGATACCAAGCTCTTCGGTGAGGGCGTTACCGGGGAGCGCCTGTCATGACGGATATGACCGCGACCGCAACCAGGGGCGGCTTCCGCCTGAGACTGCCGGGCTTCTGGACCAGCGTGACGGCATTTGCCGTTGTCATATTGGCGATCTTTTTGATCCTGCCCATTTTCAGCGTGTTCTTCATCAGCTTCTTCGACGCCAAGACGGGTGATTTCGGTTTCGGCAACTATGTTCAGGTGCTGACGCGGCGTTTTTATACCGTGGCATTGTGGAACACCCTTGTCATCGGCGTGCTCGGCATGTTGGGGGCCTGCCTGCTCGGTATTCCGCTTGCCTTCTGCACCTCGCGTTACCGCATCAAGGGCCGCACCTTCATTGCCACCTTCGCGGTGCTGGTTCTGTGCGCGCCGCCCTTCATCGGCGCCTATGCCTGGATCATGCTGTTCGGCGCCAACGGTGCGGTCACCAATCTCCTGTCTTTCGCCGGCATTTCACTGCCTACCATCTACGGGATACCGGGCATCGTGATGGTCTTCAGCCTGAAGTTCTTCCCCTATATCTTCCTGATGACGGAAAATGCGCTGAACACCATCAACAAATCCTATGAGGATGCGGCGGAAAACCTCGGCTGCACAGCGTTCGAACGCTTCCGCAAGATCACCTTGCCGCTGGTCTTTCCGGCAGTCAGCACCGGCGCGATCATCTGCTTCGTATTGTCCATCGCAGACTTCGGAACACCGGCAATCCTCGGCAAGGGCATCAGGACGCTCTCGACCATCGCCTATGCGCAATACACCTCCGAAATGGCTGGCACGCCGACCATGGCAGTCACGATTTCCATGGTGATGATCGCTATTTCCATGGCCGCACTTCTGTTGCAGCGGCACATTCTCGCCAAGCGCCGTTATGCCAGCTCATTGACCAACCGGCCGGTAAAGCGTTCCATGCGCCCGCTGAAATCGTTTATCGTGCACGGTTTCTGTTATCTGGTCGTCTTTGTCGCCATGCTGCCGTCCCTTACGGTCATCTATACATCGTTCCTCGCAACGAACGGTCCCGTCTTCACAGGCGGTTTCGGGTTGGACAGCTATGCCCGCATTCTTCGCGATTCACCGCAGGCGATTGCCAACAGCTTCACCTTTGCGATTGCCGCCGTGGTGTTGATCGCCATCGTTTCCGGCCTGCTTTCTTTCATCGTAGTCAGGCGGGACAATGCAGTATCGGGCTCACTCGATCTTCTGCTGATGGTGCCCTATCTGATACCCGGCGTCGTCATGGCGATCGGCTACGTCACGACGTTCCGTTATCCGCCTTTTGACATTACCGGCACGGCACTCATCATCATCCTGCTGGTGTTTATCCGCCGCCTGCCTTACGGCGTGCGCTCCACGACGTCGATCCTGCGGCAGATCAAGCCTTCCATCGAGGAGGCTGCGGTCAATCTCGGCGCTTCGCCGGCAAAGACGTTCATATCGGTGACGGTGCCGCTGATGTTGCCGGGTCTCATCATCGGTTCCTTGATGAGCTTCATCACCGCCATCAACGAATTGTCCTCGACGCTGATCCTCTACACGGCGCGGACAATTACGATGCCCGTGCTGATCTATATTCAGGTGATTGACGGCGAGTTCGGCACGGCCGCGGCTCTTTCTACCTTACTTCTCGTCAGCACCGGACTTTGCGTCTTCGTCGTCTTCCGGCTTTCGGAAGACAAGGAAGCCTCTTTCGTCTGAAACCATCCAAATATCATTCAAAACTGCAGCAGCGGCGACCCATGTGTCGCCGCCAGCCTCCCTCTGCAAGGACACCAGAAAGATGAATATCGCGAGCTTTTCGCAATCGAAATACAAGAACGCCGCAAAGCCGGGGGACGATGTGGCGCTTCTCATTCCCGGACGGGTTCTGGCCGTTTTCGACGGCGCGACCGACCCGACCGGAGCAAGTTACGGCGGGCTGAGTTCCGGCCGCATCGCGGCCCTTGCCGCCGCCAATGCCGTGGCTGAGATGAGCCTTGACGGCAGGCTGGAAACGCTCGCTGCGCCCGCGCTTTTTCAGAATATCAGCGATATCCTGAAAAAGGAGGCGCAGCGCATCAATGCCGGCCATCCGCCATCGACCACATTGGCGCTCGTCGCGGATATGGGCGACAGCTTCCGCCTGCTGCTTGCCGGCGATTCCGGCGTCAGGATCAACGGCACCCGTCTGTTTCAGCACACAAAGCTGATCGATACGGTAAGCACTTCGGCGCGCATATTCGTGTTCAAACAGCTTCTCGCGGCCATAGGCGATGGCGATGCGGCCGAGGCGCGCACGCGCGCGACGATCTTCTCAGGCCTGCGTTCGGCTGTCGCAAACGGCATCATGACGGCACGGGATGCGGAAAATGTCGTTATTGCCGCGGCCGGGATGAGTGGTCTTGAAAACGACATCGAAACGGTCGAGGAATTCCTGATGGGTGGAATCCGTGTCCAGCCGCAATTCGCAAACCGGCATGGGCATGTACTGGGTTACGCCTCGGTGAATGGCGGAACCGTCATGCAGGAGGGGACGGTTGACGTCCGCATCGCCAAAGACGGGCTCTCGAGCGTTGAAATATTCTCCGACGGCTATTTGTCCCTGCCTGCGGGGACGGATGTTGCGGCCTGGGAAGCGGAATTCGCGCGTGTCGAGGCGGCGGATTTTCACAAGCTGCGTGAGTATCCGTCCGTCAAAGGTTCGACAACGGCGGAATTCAGCGATGACAGGACCGTCATTTGCCTCAACCTGGTTCAAGGGTAGTCCAGTCTACGAACCTCATGTGAGCCGGCCGACATCGCATATCGATGTCGGCATCATTCGCGGTCGGTCAACTTGAGATGTTTGCTGACGGAGACGGCCATGCCGCGCCGGCTGACGCCAAGTTTCGCGTAGATGTTCTTCAGGTGGAATTTCACGGTCGCTTCCGAAAGGCCGAGATCGCGGGCCATTTCCTTGTTGCTGCGGCCTTCGGAGAGAAGTTTCAAAACGGTGGTTTCCCGCCCGCTCAGCAGTCCGGCGGCATGTGTTGCGCCGTCGTCATTGCCGCCCAGCGGCATCACCATACGTGGCTGGCGGCCAAGGCCGTGTCCGACGATGCGGCTCATGAATTCCACCGCGTTCGGGCTGAATACCTTCAGGCCGAAACGGCGCACGATGGCGCGCAATGTGGTGGCAAGATCGTGCCCTTCATCGGTAAAGAGCTGCGTCGCCTCGTGAGCGCGGGCAAGGGCGATGGCCGATTGCAGATAGGCGAAGGCCTGTTGTTGCCGGCCTGCTTTCCACGAGGCCTGTACCGCCATGATTTCGGCCAGCATGCGGTGATAGGCGCGGCCGGACGCCTTGGCGGAGAGGATCAGAGCTTCGAGCCTTAGCAATGCCTGCGGCGCCTGCCCCTGCGCAAGCGCGAACCGGGCGCTGGCGATGTCGAAATCATAGGCCTCGCGCCAGGTCCAGTTGCCGGGACCGCCCGCCTGTTTCAGGCTTTCCACCCGTTCCATCGCCTGCGTTGCCGACTCGATCATGCCGGCCCTGACGAGCAGATCGACACGCATGATCGCAGCCGCAGTCTTCAGGCGGGGCAGGTTGCGCTCCACCGCCACTTCCTCCGCCTTGTCGATTGCGGCTGCGGCGGCATCGAAGCCGCTGACCTGAAGACGGCTGCGGGCCAGCAGCCAGAACAGGCGCATGAAAAGGTCGACCCAGCTTTCGCCGCGTATCAGCGGCTCCACGCATTCCGTCAGGGTCTGCTCGACATGAAGCACCTCACCCTGTTGATAAAGCACGTCGGCAGTTGCGAGGCGGACGATGGCGAGCAGGTTCCTGTCCGTCCAGTGCACGCGTTCCACCAGTTCCTCTGCCTCCCGGCAAAATTGCAGGGCTGCGGAAAATTCACCGGTCAGCGTGCTGACGAGGCCGAGGTGGATGAGCATGAAGACCTGGGCATAGGGCGTTTTCTCCTCGCGGTAATATCCGAGCGCCTTCAGCGCCGCCCGCCGCGCTTCCTCAAGCTCGCCGGTCCGGGTGTAAATGATGCAGAGGTGGTTGAAGAGCCAGGCGAGTTCCCATGTGGCATGCGGCGGCAGGGCGGCGGCGGCCCGTTCCAGCCGTTGCGCCTCGGCAGGGCTCATGCGGCGGTCTTCATAAACATCGATCAGGCTGTCGATATGGTCGAGGACGCTACGGTCGACGGCGGCAAGTGCGGCAGCGGACCATTCGCCGTTTTCTTTCAGAATATCGAGCCGTTCGCGCCCGGCCGCCGCATTGCCGCGCTTGGAGAGCACCACGGCATAACAGACCATCAGGCCGGGCGATGCATGCAGGATTTCCGGCGGAAAATTATCGATCAGGTGCTCCAGCACCTGATGCCCGGCCCGCAGGAAAATATCGACGCCACCGGCTTTTCCGATGATTTCTTCCGCCATATGGAAATCGCCGCTCTGGGCGGCGTGGGAAACGGCGCGTTCCAGATGGGCGCGGGTTGCAAACCAGAGGGCGGCCTGGCGATGCAGCGCCTTCTTTTCCGTTTCCGAAACGAAGGCGGTGTCCCGTTCGAGGCAGGTGCGAAGCACGGGGTGCAGGGAGAGCCAGCCATTCGGCCCGTTTTCGATAATGGGATGCATGGCCTCCAGCATGGCCAGATCCTCTTCCGTCAAGCCGGGCAAACCGAGGTCGGATGCGAGATCAAGACGAAATTCCGAGAAAGGCGACAATCGGCGCAGGGTGGACAGGAGCGCCGGAGAAAGCCGGTTGATGACGGTTTCGCGCGTGTAGTCCGTCAAATCGGCATGGGTCCCGGCGAGCAACAGGCGCCGCTCTTCTTCCGTCGAGCCTCCGGTCACGATGCCGGTGGCGAGTTGCGCCAGCGCGGGCCAGCCACGGGTGATTTCCATCAGGGGGTCGACAAGCGCCGCCGTCGCGCCACGGGCCAGAAGCCGCCGCAGGTCGGATCGCCCGAATTCGAGTTCTCGCGCCGTCACCTCCGTCAATACCCCGCGTGCCTTCAGCCGGGCAAGCGGCAATTGCGCGGGAGAACAGGACGAGCAGGCGATACGGAGCGCATCGGGCGCGGAAAGAATGAGCTGCTCCAGAAGCCGGTATCGGCTGCCGGTGTCGATTTCGTCGACATTGTCGATGAAAAGAATGGTCAGACCCTCACGCCGCGCCACCGCTTCCATGGCGTCCGTCATTGCATCCTGCGTGTCCGCCATTGCGGCAAGGCCAAGCGATTGACGCAATTCACCGACGAAACGCTCAGGCGATGCAATGCCCGACGCGTTGAGCCAGGAGCAATGGGAAACCGCCGTATCGCGCATGCCCGGCAAAGTGAGGGTGCCATCCACCAGACGCTCATAGGCCGCTTTCATCAGGGCGGTCTTGCCGAAACCGGGCGGGGCGCGAAGAACGACGATCTGTCTGGAAAGCCCTGCGGCCAGCTTGGAGAGCAGATAGGGTCTTTCGATGCCTGAAAAAAGCATGCGCGGCGGGCTGAAGCGCAACCCGGCGCCGGTAAAGGTTCTTACGGCATGCAACGGCTTTTCACGCAAGACTCGGCTCGGCATCGGTCCTCTTTCGTCACTGAACGACCGGCCCCAGCCGAAATGATGTCCGGAAAGGGCAGGGCATTATCAGCGCCTGATGCCGGGCGTTCGTCAAGAGCCGAGTGGCCGGTAGGCTTGCGGCAGGCCGAAGGCGGCGGGACCGAATACGGCCAGCGCTTCCGGCGTGCGCATGATGGGCGGCACACGCACGGCAAGCACGTTTACGCGCTGTCCATAACGCAGCCTCTCGGTGGTGATGGCTTCGGCCGTGTCGATGTCGAGCACGGTGATGAGATCGGGAACGATCGCCAGCACGCGTCCGCCTTCTTCCTCGGCGACGAGATTTTCGTTCTGGATGCGGATTTTGACCTTCGGTTTCGAGGTGTCGAAGGGTTCCACGGTGGCAATCCCGACCGACCAGCCGTTTTCCTCCTTGCGGGCGACATCGCAGACCTTGCCGGAGGTGATGATTTCGGCATGGCCGTAATGCGTGCCCGCAAAAAAATCGACAAGCGCCCGGACCGGGTCGAGATGCCCTGCGGCGGCCTCGCGCAGGGTCCGGCCAATGCCGATGGCGAGCGACATGGTGGCGGGCACCGAAACACGTTTTGCCGTTTCGCCATCCATGCCGTAATTGACGATGTAAGCCTGTCCGCCCATGCGGATGGTCACGCCCCGGGCCAGCCACTCGGCCTTTGCGGCGTCTTCGGTCTCGATCAGCACGCGGTTGCCGCGTTCGTCGGCCACCGCAACGGGGCTGGCCGGCACGCCGTAGACGTTGAAGGTTTCCATCTCAAGCTGCGGGAAGGCGCGGCCCATGCCGTCCGCATCGATGACGGGTACGCGCTTTTTGGCCGCCAGCACAATGGGTATCATGGAATTGATGCCACCCGCCTCGAAGGGAATGATGGCGCCGACATCGATGCCGGTGTGGTCCTCATAGGTCTCAAGCGCAAAGTCGCCCTCTTCTCCGGAGGGGATTTTTTCGATGAGGATGGTGGGCGCTCCCATTGCGCCGCAGGCGACGACGGCTGCGCCATCGGGCACCGCGTCGAGTGCGATCAGATCGACCGGTCCGTATTTTTCGATGGCGGCCTTGGCCAGAAGTTTGCCGATATAGGGATCGCCGCCGCCGCCGGTGCCGAGAACGGCCGCGCCGACGGCCAGATCGTCTATGTCCTGCTCCGTGATGATTGCCATGTCAGTCGATCTCCTCGATGGAGGTAAAGGGTTCCTTCAGGCCGAAGCAGGCCGGGCCGAATACGTCGAGCGCTTCCGGGGTGCGCATGATCTCGGGCACCGAGACGGCGACCACGGTGACGCGCTGGCCGTAACGCAGGTTTTCGCTGGTGATTGGCTCGGCGGTTTCCGTGTTCATGATCGAGATCAGGTCCGGCACGATGGCTCTTACCCTGCCATCCTGCCTGGCGATCAGGTTCTCGTTCTGGATTTCGATTTCCATCTGCGAGGTGAATGGCGCGACAGCTTCGATACGGGCGCGGCCAATGGTGAAACCGGCTTTGGTTTCGCGCATCACATCCACGATCTTTCCCTTGAAGATGACGCGGCCGTAACGGTAAAGCGTGGAAGGCAGGAAACCGAGAAGCGCTTCGATGGGATTGATGTGGTCCTCCTGCGCCTTGCGCAACACCTTGCCGATGTGGATCGCCAGTGTCAGCGTATTGGGAATGGCCGTGCGCTTCACCTCCGCGCCGCTCATGGCATATTCCGCAATATAGGCGCAGCCGCCCATGCGAATGGCGACGGCACGGGAGAGCCATTCCATCTGCCTGTTATCGACGGCTTCGATCAGCGCGCAATCACCCCATTCGTTGCTGACCGCCATGGGGGAGCCGGATATGCCGTAAACGCCGAATGTCTCCATTTCCAGAAACGGAAAGGCGCGCCCCATACCGTCGGCATCGACGATGGGCAGACCGAGCCGGGCGCCAACGACCAGCGGAATGGTGGAATTGATGCCGCCTATCTCAATGGGCATGGTGTAACCGGCTTTTTTACCGAGCCGTTTTTCGAGACGGCGAAGCGAGAAAATGGCTTCATCGCCCGAAGGGATTTTTTCCACCAGCACGGTCGGCGCACCCATCATGGCTGTGGGGATGACGAGGCTGTCGTCCGGCAGCTCACTGGGGTCGATCAGCTCGACCTCGCAGCCTTCGTCCAGGCATTGCTGCACCATCATGCGCCCGACATAGGGGTCGCCGCCGCCGCCGGTTCCGAGAAAAGCCGCGCCGACGGCAAGATCGGCAAGATGTTCGCGTGTGAGTTTCATAGCCATGCCCTCAACCGATCACCAGGTCGCCGACCGCCTTGACGCGGATGCGGGTGGCGCTGCCGGGCAGATAGGCAAGCGGCACTTCCTCGATATCCATGATCTTGACGGAGGCTGCAGTCGCCCCCGCCTTTACCGCCCGTTCAGAAGCCTCGGCCTTGGCGCTTGCCAGAACGGCGTCACGCGAGGTGCCTTCCAGCGAGAAGATGCGGTCCACCTCGCCTCCCACCTGCGCGATGGCCGCGCCGATGGCATTGGCGACGGAGGCGTTTTCCGGCCTTAAAACCTTCGATGCCGAAGGCAGGTCGCGCGAGACCAGAATTGAGCCGCCGCCCACCAGAATGACGGGAAGCGGATCGGCGCTGGTTTTCATGCGATCCACGGCCTCATCGACCATGCGATGCATGGTGTCGAGGGCGGTTTCGATGGTTTTTGCGGGAATATGCGCAACGCGGGAGCGGTCGCCAATATCCTCCAGACCGGCCGCCACCACGATATCCGTGGTGGTCAGGGTATCACCGCCGAAAACCAGCGCCTTGCTGGTGATCTCGTAACCGACGGAATCGGGGCCGATGCGCGCACCTTCGTCACGCACCAGAGAGCCGCCGCCAAGCCCGATGGCCAGCACGTCCGGCATGCGGAAATTCGTACGCACTCCGCCAATATCGACGGCAACCGCCGATTCTCGCGGAAAACCGTGCACGAGCATGCCGACATCCGATGTCGTACCGCCAATATCCACCACCATGGCTTCCTTGACACCGGCCAGCATGGCAGCGCCGCGCATGGAATTGGTGGGACCGGAGGCGAAGGTAAGGACGGGATAACGCTCGACATAGTCGGGAGACATCAATGTTCCGTCGTTCTGGCTGATGAAAAAGGGCGCCTTGATGTCGAGTTCCTTCAGCGCGCTGCGGAAGGAGGAGACGACCTTGCGGGAAAGCTCGGCCAGCGAGGCATTCATGATCGACGCGTTTTCACGCTCAAGAAAGCCGACCCTGCCGATTTCGTGGCTGAGCGAGATGGCGATGTCAGGAACCGCATCGCGCAGGATTTCGGCGGCGCGAAGCTCCATTTCCGGCGTGACCGGCGAAAAAACCGAGGTGATGGCCGCCGTCTTCAGGCCGCGTTCGCGCACGGTGGCGGCAACCTCCACCAATCCTTTTTCGTCGAGAGGCGCGATGGTGCGCCCGTCGAATTCATGTCCGCCGCGCAGTATGAAGGTGTGGCGGCCAAGTGTGTCGGCAAGGTCCTTCGGCCAGTCGGTCAGCGGCGGCAGGCCCTTGGTGGCCGGCAGGCCGAGGCGGATGGCGGCAACTTCCAGCAGACGCTTGCGTTCGACCACGGCATTGGTGAAATGGGTCGTGCCGATCATCACCGCCTGAATTTGCGAGACGGATACGCCCGTCATGCCCAGAAGCTTGTTCAGCACCGCCACGATGCCCGAGCCGACATCGGCCGTTGTCGGGCTTTTGCAGGCGCCGATGACCGCTGCCCCATCCATAAGGGCGGCGTCAGTATTCGTGCCACCCACATCAATGCCAATACGCATGTCTTTCTCCTGTCGATTGACAAGGGAAGGGCGCCTGCGCGGCTGCTCACCGCACATTGCATCCTTTCCCGATTTTCTGGTTCCGATGGCCGGGTCTCAGGCCACCAAGACTTCGGATCGTTCGGGGTCCCACGTCACGCCGATCGCCTGTCCGGGCGACAGCCTGGCGAGATGGGACTGGTTCTGCCGTTCGGCGACGATATCCTGCCCGCCGACCGAAAGATGGTAGCGGACAAGGGCGCCCTGATAGGTTTCAGAGACGACGGTTGCCGGAACGCCGGTGCCGGCCTCGCCGATGATGATGTTTTCCGGCCTGACGACGAGCTTGACGGCTTTGCCATCGGCGAAGTCTTCGGCGGGAACACGTGTCAACGCCACGGTGTCGCCGAAGCTGACCACCAGACTTTCGCCTTGGCGGCCCCTCACTGTGGCGTCGATGACATTCGACTGGCCGATGAAGGTGGTGACGAAAAGCGTCTTCGGCCTCTCGTAGATTTCCTGCGGCGTGCCCACCTGCTCGACTCTGGCTTTCTGCATCACGCCGATGCGGTCGGACATGGTGAGCGCCTCATCCTGATCGTGGGTCACGTACACCGTGGTGATGCCGAGCTTCTTTTGCAGATCCTTGATCCAGTATTTCATTTCCTCCCGCAGCGATTTGTCGAGCGCCGAAAGCGGTTCGTCGAGAAGCAGGATACGCGGTTCGGTAACCAGCACGCGGGCAAGGGCCACACGCTGCTGCTCGCCGCCGGAAAGCTGGCGCTGATAGCGGTTTTCATATCCCATCAACCCGACCTGGCGTAACGCGAAGGCGACGGAGCTGTCGATTTCCTCTCTGGATTTCTTTCGCAGCTTCAGGCCGAAGGCGATGTTTTCCGCCACGCTCATATGCGGAAAAATCGCATAGTTCTGGAAGACGATGCCGATGTCGCGCTTTTCGGGCGGCTGATGGGTGACATCGTCCGATCCGATCAGGATCTGCCCCGATGATGGGCGGATGAAGCCGGCGATCATGCGCAATGTCGTGGACTTGCCGCAGCCGGAAGGTCCCAGCAGCGAGAAGAATTCGCCCTGTTCTATATGCAGATCGATGCCCGCGACCGCGACATTGTCGCCATAGGATTTGACGAGGCTTTTCAGTTGAATATCCGACATCGGCTTCCGTTGTCCTTTCCTCTAGGGCGTGGCCGGCGGGGCCGGCCACGACGTTCTGCTGGCGCCGGGGCTTTCTCCGGCGCGAAGGTCAGCCCGCGAATATCTCGTTCACGGTCTCGACGATCTCGTCTTCGTTTTCGAGATAGGCTTTCCAGTCCGGCAACCAGAAATCCTTGGTGGCGTCGGCGCTGTTGACGATGCCGGCCTTGACGAGATTATCCGGCAGGACGGCATTGGAGACGGTGGGGCGCAGGTAGAATTCCTTGCCCATATTGGTCATGAAGGACGGCTCCAGCGCGCGATTGAGAAGCGCATAGGCAAGCTTCTTCTGGGTCGGCTCGGAATAGCGGCTGACCGTGTAGGTCTGGGTCAGGATCGGCTGGAGTTCCTTCCAGTACATCACGGCGAAAGGCGCGCCCTTGTCGCGGGCCTGCATGGGTTCGGCATCGCTCTGCACGGCGATGACCACTTCACCGCGATCCATCAGCGTCTGCATGTTGCCGGTGAAATCCGAAATCTTGGCGGGCATCAATTCCTTCATCGCCTTGTAACCGGCATCGAGATCGTACTGATCCTTGCCGAAGAGCGAGCAGGCGACGAGAAAGAAGTCCATCTGCAGGGTGTTGGAGGTGATGTAGGTGCCGCGCTTGCCGGCGAGTTCCGGCTTCCACATGTCCTTGAAGCTGGTGGGCGGCGGGGTGACGAGGTCGGTGCGGTAGGCATGCACATACTGGTTGAAGGCCCAGGTGACGCCGACGCCGTTCGAGGTGGCGAAGGGCCAGAGATTTTTGCCGTTCGGCACATTGGGAAGAATTTCGTCGATCGTGTGGAAGAAATCGCCCGCCGCCGCCGTCTTGAACATTTCCGGCAGGTTCCAGTTGGTGATGTCGAGCGGCGGTTTCTTCGGCCCGTTGGCGACGAATTTCGGAAACCACGGCCAGGTGGAATCATATTCGATCTTGCAGTTGAAATCTTTCGCGAAGTCGGTCAGCAGATATTTGTGCACCAGCTCGCCCCAGGGGCCGCCCCATTCGCCTATCCGCAACACCGCCCCGCCGGCATCGAAGACGGAACCGTCATAGGTCACATCCTGCGAGAAGGCGTGGTTGATGTTGAAGAGCGGCAAGGTTGCCGCTGCAGCACCCATCTTGAGGAGCCTGCGGCGGCCGGGATCGAATGTCATTCCTGTCATGTCCATGTTCCCCTTGTTTTTGAATCTATGGATACGGGTAGTTCATTGAATGTCCGGCGGGCCCCTAGCCGCCGAAAATGCGCTTCAAATTGATGAGCCTGGAGGTCGCCACCATCGAGACGACGACGAGGAGGATGGCGAAGATGCCTGCCGCAGCCGCGGCGGGTTCGAAGGCGTAGCGCAGCGCCACATACATCGCCATCGGCAAGGTTTGCAGGTTTGGCGTTGAGAGAAAGAGCGTCACCTCGAACTGGCCAAAGGAAATGATGAAAGCGAAGATGGTGCCCGCGGAAATGGCCGGTGAAATGATCTTCAGCGTCACGAGCCGAAAGGCGGTGAAGGGAGAAGCCCCGAGCGACCGCGCCGCCTCTTCCAGGCTGCGGTCGAAGCCGACGAGGGCGGCGGTGACCGTGGCGATGACAAAGGGGCAGGTAACGATGACGTGGCCGATGATAAGCCCGGTCATGCTCCGCGCGAGCCCGATGCCCGTGGTGACGTAAAACACATAGAGCGCAAGGCCAAGCACCACCCCCGGCAGGACGATGGGCATCATGAAGAAGGCGCGTAGCGGTGCGACAAGACGGCTCGACGACCGTGTGAGGAACAGTGCCGCCATGGTGCCGAGCACCGTCGCAATCGCTGTCGAAATGCCGGCGACGAGGAAGGAAACGCCATAGGCCGAAAGGAAGGTCGGCGAGGTCAGGAAGGCATAGACCCAGCGCAGGGAAAAACCCTGCGGCGGAAAGGTCAGGTAATCGCCGGCATTCAGCCCGGACAGGATGACGATGATGACCGGCACCAGCAGGACGGTCAGTGTCAGGACCGACAGAAGCCTGAAAACAAGCGGAATGGATGATTCCTCACGCATCAGCTGCGCCCTCCCGTGGTGCGCATGGCAGCGCGGTGATAGACGGCGATCGCCATCAGGCTGGTGACGAAGAGGACCACGGCGATGGCCGCACCGAACTGCCAGCGCCCGGTTTCCGCCACCTGCTGGTAGATGTGGATCGGCATGACCATGACCTTCCAGCCGCCCATCAGCGCCGGCACGACATAGGATGAAATGGCAAGTGCGAAGACCAGCAGCGTGCCCGCCAGAATTCCCGGCATGGAAAGCGGGAGCACGATGGAGAAGAAGGCCTTCGTGCGGGAGGCGCCAAGCGATCTGGCCGCCTCTTCCAGCGCCGGATGGATGGATTTAATGATGCCGATCAGGGAGAGGATCATGAAAGGCAGCGTGATCTGCACCAGCCCGACCACGACACCGAAGATGTTGTACATCAGCGGCAGCGGCTGCGAAACGATGCCCATGCGGATGAGCGCGCCGTTGATGAGACCGTTATCGCCCAGAAGTACCATCAGCCCATAGAGCCGGATGACCATGTCGAGCTGCATGGACGACAATACGAGGATCATCAGCAGGGTGTTATACCAAGGCCCGATGAAATTGACTCACGGGATTCCGTTTTCGGGCAAATCATGATTCAACATGGCGGAAGGAGATTTCGCCATGGGAACGGCCCTC
>NZ_JBNWCP010000021.1:0-65514 GCF_053522345.1 Agrobacterium sp. 22-226-1 | reverse complement strand
AAACTGCGATGCTTTCATCGTCTTCCGTTCCTTTCCCAGCCAGGAAAATGCACCGGAAAACTCTAACCAAAAACGGTCCAGTTTGAAGGGTTCAGATCAACATCACCCTCAACGAGATGGTCCTGCGACTGGCTGCAGAAAGAGCCGTATCGATCGGTCGCAGCGCGCTTGATGTCTGGCTGCGAAAGCGCGGCTGGACTTTCAAAAAAAGACCGCACATGCACTGGAGCAGGAACGCCCCGACCTCTTGAAGCGTCGTGAGGACTGGTTCGACGGCCAGCTCGATCTCGATCCGGCGCGCCTTGTCTTCATCGATGAAACCGGCCTGAGCACGAAAATGTCCCGGCTTCGCGGACGGGCCCATTGCGGAGATCGCTGCCGCTCACCGATCCCGCACGGGCACTGGAAGACGACGACATTTACCGGTGCGCTGAGGTTATCCGGCATGACCGCGCCCATGGTCCTCGACGGTGCGATGAACGGCGTTGCGTTCCAGGCCTATGTCGAACAGGTTCTCATTCCAACCTTGGTACCTGGCGACATCGTTATCATGGACAACCTGCCTGCACACAAGGCGGAGGGCGTGCGTTACGCAATCGAAGGTGCGGGGTGCCGGTTGCTCTACCTTCCTCCTTACAGTCCAGACTTCAATCCCATCGAGAAGGCCTTTGCAAAGCTCAAGGCCGTCTTGCGCGCCAAAGCCGAGCGCACAGTCGAGGACTTATGGACTACCGTCGGCCAGATCGTCACGCTGTTCGAACCGCAAGAATGCGCCAACTACTTCAAATCGTGCGGATATGACCCCGAGTAAAGCGGACGCGCTCTAGTCCGGGGTGACGGCGTGCGGATGATGCAACTTTGCCAAAAGCATGGTTCCTGGAAAGCCCCTCACCCGCCGGCGCTGATGACGCCCGTTCCCAGCAGCCCCAAAAGAATGACGCCAATGACCACGCGGTACCAGACGAAGGGCATGTAGCTCTTGGTAGAGACGAGCTTGAGGAAGACGACGATCACCGCATAACCGACCACGAAGGCGATCAGGGTCGCGAGCCCCGTCGGACCCCAGCCGACTGGATTGTCCTCGCCGATGCTCTTGAAGAGCTGGTAAAAGCCGGAGCCGAAGACGGCGGGAACGGCGAGCAGGAAGGAATAACGCGCTGCCGCCTCGCGGGTGTAGCCTAAAAGCAGGCCGGCGCTGATGGTGCCGCCCGAGCGCGAAACGCCGGGGATGAGCGCCATGGCCTGCGCGAAACCGAACAGGATGCCATCGCGCCAGATAAGCTGGTTCAGCTTGTAACGCTTCTCACCGATTTTATCGGCAACGCCGAGAACGATGCCGAAGACGATCAGCATCACGGCGGTGATGTAAAGGTTGCGCAGCGAGTGCTCGATGGCATCCTTGAAGAACAGGCCAAGAAAGACGATCGGCACGGAACCGATGATGATGAGCCAGCCGAGCCGGGCATCGGCCTTGTTATACTCGCCGAGGCGAAGGTTCTGCCGGAGCCAGGCAATGGCAATGCGCATGATATCCGACCAGAAATAGACCAGCACGGCCGCTTCGGTGCCGATCTGCGTAATCGCGGTGAAGGCGGCTCCCGGATCCGCGCCGGAGGGCAGGAACTCCCCGGCAATCCTCAGATGCGCGCTTGAAGAAATCGGAAGAAATTCCGTAAGCCCTTGCAAAAAGCCGAGAAATGCGGCCTCCAACCAACCGATGCTCATGTGTCCTGATGTCCCTGCTGCGAATCGAGATCGCAGCATTATGCATCAATCGGGGCAAATACATGTTGCATCGCACCATGAAAAAGGCGCGCGGAGGGGTGCGCTTTTACCCGTGATTTTTCAGGCGGCCTTTTCCTTCGCCTCGGGAAGGCGGGTATATTTCGCGCCGTTCTTGCACACGACATGGGCGTCGCCCCAGCTTTTCAGCGCCGAGATCACCGGTATCATCGTCTCGCCGAGCGGCGTCAGCGCATAATCCACGCGTGGCGGCACCACCGGGAAGACGGTGCGGGAAATCAGGCCCGCCTCTTCCAGCTCCCTGAGCTGCTTGGTGAGCATGCGCTGGGTGACGCTCGGAATATGGCGGCGCAGCTCGTTGAAGCGCAGCGTGCCCTCGTTGATGAGGTGATAGAGGATCACGCCCTTCCATTTGCCATCGAGGAAACTTAAGGCCGATTCCACCGGGCAGCCGGGAAAGTTGCCGGTGAGCTTGGCGCGCGGTCGCGACATCATAGTATCCTTTTTGTATGTATCATCACAAAATGTGCATTCTTGCGATCGATGTTCATATGTATCAAGTAAGAGGCACGCAAACAAGCAAAGGAGACTGTTCATGCGCGCCATCGGTTACAGGACCAGCCAGCCCATCACCGTGAGAGACGCCCTCGTCGATATCGACCTGCCCCAGCCGGAAGCGAAGGGGCATGATATTCTGGTGGAAGTGAAGGCCGTTTCGGTGAACCCCGTCGATACCAAGGTGCGCCGCAACCAGTCGCCGGAAAACGGCGAACCCCGCGTGCTCGGCTTCGATGCAGCGGGCGTGGTGAAGGCAGTCGGCGACAAGGTCTCACTGTTCAAGCCCGGCGACGAGGTGTTTTACGCCGGTGTCATCAACCGCCCCGGCTCCAACAGCGAGTTCCATCTGGTCGATGAACGCATCGTCGGCGCAAAGCCGAAGTCCCTGAATTTCGAGGAAGCCGCCGCGCTGCCACTGACCGCCATCACCGCTTACGAGACGCTGTTCGACCGGCTGCGGGTGAAGGAGCCGGTTCCAGGCGCGGCCAACGCCATTCTGGTCATCGGCGGCGCGGGCGGCGTCGGCTCCATCGCCGTCCAGCTTCTGCGGGCGCTGACCGATCTCACCGTCATTGCCACCGCGTCACGGCCCGAGACGATTGCGTGGGTGAAGGAACTCGGCGCGCATCACGTCATCGATCACAGCAAGCCGATCGCCCCGCAGGTGGAGGCGCTCGGCCTCGGTGCGCCGGGCTTTGTCTTCTCCACCACCCATAGCGACGTTCATGCCGCCGACAGCGTGGCGACCATTGCGCCGCAGGGTCGTTTCGCGCTGATCGACGATCCGGCCGGCGGTTTCGACGTCATGGCCTTCAAGCGCAAATGCGTATCGATCCATTGGGAAATGATGTTCGCCCGCGCGGTTTTTCAGACGCCTGACATGATCGAACAGCACAGGCTGCTCAACCATGTGGCCGGGCTCGTCGATGCCGGCAAGATCAAGACGACGCTGACCGAGGTTTTCGGCACCATCAATGCCGCAAATCTCATCAAGGCGCATGCGCTGATCGAGAGCAACAGGGCCAAGGGCAAGATCGTGCTTTCGGGCTTCTGATCGCCGGCGAGGCGTCCGCATCGCGGACGCTTCTCTTCCGCTTATGGAGATGTTTGAGCCGAGCGCAAGACCGCGCGGCTATTCCTGTCAGTCGTCGTCCGGATCTTCCGGGCACGGCCAGGAGGCCGGCGCAGTGAGGCCGTTCGGCAATTTGGTCTTGGCGTCGCCGCAGGCAATGTCGATCTGCTTCTGATCAAGGCCGGTGGCCATGGAAAGATCTAGCCCTTCGATCCTCGTCAGCAGCAGGAATGCGCTGGTGAAATCCACCGGACCGCCGAGCTTGGCGCCGCCGAAACGGGCGCGTGACAGATTGGTCAGCGAGAATTTCGAGCCGTTCAGCGTCGCGCCCTCGAAATCGGCGCGGCCGAGTTCGGCCTTGGTGAAATCCGTGCCGTCCAGCTTGGTATTTTCGAATTTGGTCCGCTGCATTTCAGCATTGACGAATTTTGCGTTGGTGGCGTCGGCGGCGGAAAAATCGCTGCGATAGGCTTCCACCTTGGTCAGATTGGCGCCCTGCAGGTTCGCTTCGCCAAGGGCCGTGCGGATGAGCTTGGCCTTCTCGAGGTTAGCGCCCTTCAGCGAAGAACCGCGCAGGTCTGTATAGGTGAAATCCGTGCCGTAAAGCATTGCCGAATCGAGATTGCTGCCACCCAGCATCAGCAGGCGCTTGTTGCATTCGCGCCAGTCGATGCCGGCCATGGCGTCGGTACGGCAGCTTGCGGCCACCAGCGGACCGCCGCTGAAAGAAACGGCAATCATCGCAAGCGTCGCCACACCGGCAACGAACCCTGTCTTCCGCACGATATTCAGCCTTTGAAAGCCGGACATTCCTTCACTCCCTGCCGTCGGGCGACGGCACTTAGGACCATATGCACATTCAAGGCGTTACCGCATTGCTGAACCACAATCCACGGGCCACGCGACCATGCAACACCCCAACATCCTATATGTAAGAAATCGAAGAGCAATCCACAAATACTGACGGGGAGACGGGCGGTGGACGCTGCTCTTCCGCCATGCCGGACTAAATCCGGCATCCAGTCACGGCGTCTGCATCGTGGGAAATAAGCCCTTCGATCAGAGGTCTGCCCGTTCCGCAAATGTCGTCACGCTCGGTCGCATGACACAATGGCTGAGAGTGATTGCGAGCGGTCTTCCCACGCTCGACGTCATCCTCGGGACAGGCCCGAGCATGACGGAGGAGAGGGCTTCGGCCGTATCGCCATCACATATTGGCGTAAACCGGCCCCTCGCCACCCTGTGGTGGCACCCAGTTGATGTTCTGGTTGGGGTCCTTGATGTCGCAGGTCTTGCAGTGCACGCAGTTCTGGGCGTTGATGACGTAGACTTCTTCGCCGTCCTTCTCCACCCATTCGTAAACGCCGGCCGGACAATAACGCGTCGAAGGGCCGGCAAAGACGTCGTGCTCGGACGATTTTTGCAGCGCCATGTCCTTCACCTGAAGATGCACCGGCTGGTCTTCCTCATGGTTGGTGGAGGACAGGAACACCGAGGACAGCCGGTCGAAGGTCAACACACCATCCGGTTTCGGATAGGCGATCGGCTTGTGCTTTGCGGCCGGCTCAAGGCTCTCCGCATCCGTCCTGCCATGCTTCAGCGTGCCGAAGAAGGAGAAGCCGAACAGCTGGTTCGTCCACATGTCGAGACCGCCGAGACCGACACCGATGAGCGTGCCGAACTTCGACCACAGCGGCTTGACGTTCCTGACCCGCTTCAAATCCTTGCCGATATCGCCGTCGCGCCATTCCGCCTCGATCTCCGCCACCTCGTCATGGGCGCGGCCGGCGGAAATCGCCGCGGCGATCTTCTCCGCCGCCAGCATGCCCGACAGCACCGCATTATGGCTGCCCTTGATGCGCGGCACATTGACGAAACCGGCGGAACAGCCGATCAGCGCACCGCCCGGGAAGGTCAGCTTCGGCACCGACTGATAACCGCCTTCGGTGATGGCGCGCGCGCCATAGGAAATGCGCTTGCCGCCCTCGAAGGTCTCGCGGATGGCCGGATGCGTCTTGAAGCGCTGGAATTCCTCGAAGGGATAAAGATAGGGGTTCTTGTAGTTGAGGTGCACTACGAAGCCGACGGCGACGAGGTTATCCTCGAGATGATAGAGGAAGGAACCGCCGCCGGTCTTGAAACCGAGCGGCCAGCCGAAGGAATGCTGCACGAGACCCTGTTTGTGCTTCTCCGGCTTGACCTGCCAGAGTTCCTTGATGCCGATGCCGAATTTCTGCGGCTCGCGATCCCTGGACAGATCGAATTTGGAAATCAGCTGCTTGGCGAGCGAACCGCGCACGCCTTCGCCGATCAGCACATATTTGCCATGCAGCTCCATGCCGCGGGTGAAGTTCGGGCCCGGCTCACCGTTCTTCTCGATGCCCATATCGCCGGTGGCGACACCGATGACGGCGCCTTCGTCATTATAGAGCACCTCGGTTGCGGCAAAGCCGGGATAGATCTCGACCCCGAGCCCTTCCGCCTTTTCCGCCAGCCAGCGACAGACCAGCCCAAGCGAGACGATGTAATTGCCGTGATTGTTCATCAGCGGCGGCATCATGAAATTCGGCAGGCGGATGGAGCCAGCCGGGCCTAAGAACATGAACTGGTCGTCCTTGACCTCGGTCTTGAAGGGATGCCCCTCCTCTTCGCGCCAGCCGGGCAGCAGCCGGTCGATGCCGATCGGATCGACCACCGCGCCGGAGAGAATGTGCGCGCCGACTTCGGCACCCTTTTCGAGAACGACGACCGAAAGCTCCGGCTCCACCTGCTTCAGCCGGATCGCGGCGGCAAGGCCCGCAGGACCCGCGCCAACGATCACAACGTCGAATTCCATCGCTTCGCGTTCGGGCAGTTCCATGGCTTCCGTCATCTCATCCTCTCCGCATCGCCGGTCCCATCCGGCTGTTGTTATATCCGCTTTCCGGCATTCCCGGCGCATCGCCCGCGCCAGTCAAAAAACCATCCGCGACACCGCATCCACCAGCGCCTGTCTTCGCAAAGCAGGACGCCTTTGTCGAGCTTCTATAGCGGCAAAACATGTCGCACGCCAGTCAATTGTCAGACAACCTGATGATTGCATATTACTTTTACGTGAACGTAAGATGCAAAATAGAGACGACCTATTAGGGCGTCAAGAGCCGTAACGGTTTAACGGCGGCCGATATTCCGCGCCGCGCCGGAAGCGGACCTCATTACTCCCCATTGAAAGGAGCGAGGGTCTCAGTCTCCTGCAGCCCTGGTGTTGGGCTTGCGGCCGCGCGGGTTCGGTTTTGCTGGGACGGTCTTGCCATGTTCTTCCCACCAAGCGGCCAGTGCCTGCATCGTCGGACCAAGACCCCTCGCCTTTTCCGTCATCTCATATTCGACGCGCGGCGGCACCTCAGCAAAAACGGTGCGCGAAATGAGACCGTCCGCCTCCAATTCGCGAAGCTGCGCCGACAACATGTGCTGGGTAATTCCCGGGATCGCTTTTCGTAATTCACCAAAGCGGTGGACCCGATGATGAAGCAGCCACATAATTTCCAGCTTCCATTTTCCCGAGAGCATCGCGAAGGCACGGCGCATCTCGTCCTGCATCGTAAAGCCGGCTTCAGTCATTGGTATGTATTCCCATACCTAGTGTCATAAATTCATCCTACTTGCGAAAATTCATTATAGCCTACAAATACTCTACGAGCTCTTCGTAGCCGATGCAACGCGTCATCCGAAAAGCGCCAGATCAACGCTCAATTTCGCCGGGACGCCCGGCGAGAGGGATATTCCATGACTATGACTTACACCTACTGGATCAGCACAGCGCTCCTGTCGGCGCTGTATCTGTCTTCGGCGGCGCTATACCTGACCAAGAGGGGCTTCGTCGAAAAAGCCCAGGCCGATCTCGGCTATCGTGCGGCCCATCTGGTGCCGTTCATGATCGTCGTGAAGATACTCGGACCCCTTGCGATCCTGACACGCCTCTCCCTGCCGCTCAGCGATCTCGCTTATGCGGGCATTTTCTATCACTTGATCCTGTCGGGAATGGCGCATCTCGGCGTCCGCAGCGTCAAGGGTGCGATGCCCGCTGCCATTGGCCTCATTCTGCTGGCCACATCCTTCGCGACGCAGAACCACGTTCGCGATGTTCCCTCGCCTTATGCTTTTGAAGCAGCGGCTCACCAGTAAATCCTAAAAAGGAAAACCCATGAAAAGATTAGAAGGCAAGGTTGCGATCGTCACAGGGGCTGGCCGCGGGATTGGCCGCGCCACCGCCAAACTCCTCGCGACCGAAGGGGCTAAAGTCGCGATCCTCTCGCTCACGCCCGCGAATGTCGATGCCGTCGTGGCCGATATAAAAGCGGCAGGCGGGACCGCTCTGGGCATTGCGATTGACGTCAGCGATGCCAATGCGATCAAGCCTGCGATCGACACGGTTGTCGCGGCCTGGGGCGGCATCGATATCCTCGTGAACAATGCTTTTGACCCTTCAGTGGTGCAATCCTCCGTTCTCAATCTGGCGGTGGAACGACTGCAGCGTAATTTCGATACCGGTCCGATCGCCTTCCTGCGGACGATGCAGGCCGCCTATCCTTATCTGAAAGCCAGCGGCGAAGGACGTATCATCAACTTCGGATCGATGGCCGGTGTCACGGGTCTGGTGCCATATGCGCCGTACAACATGGCAAAGGAGGCCATACGTGCCCTGACACGGGTTGCAGCCCGCGAATGGGGCGCTGACAATATAACTGTTAACAACGTCCTGCCGGTTGCCGATACCTGGGGTGCGGCGGCAGCCAATATTCCTGCCCCGGCGAATGCCCTTGCCCGGCATGGCTCCCCCGAAGACGACATCGCTCCCGTGGTGCTGTTCCTTGCCAGCAAGGATGCGCAGTTCATTACGGGGTACAGCCTGACGCCAGACGGCGGCATGATCATCGATGCCGGACGCTGAGAACGGTGAGATCGCGTTGCTTCCCCTTGGGAGGCGACGCTTTCAGGTGTTTCGTTGCAGCGGCACCTCGGATGGGATCAAACCGCCCATTCCTCATCCGTCGTGAACACGATCGTCAGCCAGCGGTCACTCCCCTCGCCGCCCAGCGCATCGCCGATTTCGTCGCGGATCGCGTCCCATTCCTCCAGACGCCGTGGCGGCCAGTTTTTCGGCACGATGAAAAAGAGTTCGATCTGACGGCCGCGGCCGACGCGGGCGACATAGGAATAGTGCGAGGAGAAGCCGAATTTATCCACCGTCTCGGCCGCCACCCGGTCCACATGCTGCTTGAATTCCAGCGGGGTCACCAGAAGGATGTCCGCGAGCGCCTGTTTCACATTGCCGAGCGGCATGGGAATGATGACGAGGCAGACCAGCGCCAGCACGGCCGGGTCGATATACGGTGCCAGCCATGCCTGCGCCGTTCCCGTGAGCCCGTAACCCACGGCGAAGGCGACGAAGAGTGCCATGCTCAGAAGCGCGCTCATCAGCCAGCTTTTGGCGTCCAGCGCCACGAAGGCGGATTTCAGCAGGCGGTTCTGCCGTTTGACGAACCATGCCATGGCGAGCGAGACGGTAAAGCTGACGAAGGTGACGACAATGGCGTAATCGAACTCGATCGATCTGCCGCCATCCATCAGGCTGTCGACGGCATTGATGAGGGCGTAGATCGCCGCCCCCATCAGGAGGGTGCCGTTAAGCCCGAGCACCATCGGCTCCAGATGCCAGAAGCCCATGGTGAAACGCTCCACCAGCCGGCCGCCGGGCTTGGGCGCTGCGGAAGCGGCGATCAGCCGCGCGACAAGCAGCGCCAGCACCGTCATGAAAGCATCCGTCAGCGCATAGACACCATCGAAAACCACGGCGAAGGAGCCGGAGAACAGGCCTGCGCCGATGCCGAAGAGCGCCAGGAGAACCGTGACGGCAATGGAGAATTTGAGCAGGGATTGTTCTGTCATGACGTGTATTTTACCTTCAAACCGGACGCCGCCTTGGCGGAGCGCTTTCTCTTTTCCTTGAATCGAGAAAACCCTCTAACTCTTTGTTTTGTAGCATTTCCAGGCGGAAAACCGGGGTCCACTTTTCCTGGAAATACTCTATAAACAGCACATTGAGCACTCACAAGACAGGACAAAACCCATGGATCTCGGCATTTCCGGCAAACGCGCCCTCGTTCTCGCCTCCTCTCGCGGCCTTGGGCTGGGCATTGCCACCGCGCTGGCGAAAGAAGGCGCACATGTCCTTCTTGTCGGCAGAAGCGGCGAGAAGCTGGAGGCGAATTGCAAGGCGATCAATGCGCTCGGCAAGGGCAAGGCCGACTGGGTCTGGGGCGATCTGGCCGAGGACAATTTCGTCGAGGCCATGGTTCAGGCCGTCAGGGAAAAGCTCGGCGGCATCGATATTCTCGTCAACAATACCGGCGGCCCGACGCCGGGCCTTGCGCAGGAGATGACGGCCGACAAGCTGGATACCTTCTTCCAGTCGATGGTGATGCGCGTCATCACGCTTACCAACGCACTGCTGCCGCAGATGAAGGAACAGGGTTTCGGCCGCATCCTGACTGTCGCTTCCTCCGGCGTGTTCGAGCCGATCGCCAATCTGGCGCTGTCCAATACGCTGCGCGGCGCACTGGTCGGCTGGAGCAAGACGCTGTCCTCCGAAGTGGCCTCCTTCGGCATCACATCCAACCTGCTGCTGCCCGGCCGTATCCATACCGACCGCATCGATGAACTCGATGGCGCCAACGCCAAGCGTCTGGGCAAAAGCGTCGAGGAAATTCGCGAGGCTTCCGTCAAGAGCATTCCGGCCGGTCGTCTCGGTACGGTGGAGGAATTCGCCGCCGCCGGCGCTTTCCTCTGCTCGGTGCCGGCAAGCTACATCACCGGCACGATGCTGCGGGTGGATGGCGGCGCGGCGAAATCCAACTAAGGCCACAGAGCTACGAATCCCGTCAGGAAGCCGCTCCGTAAATCACGTAGCGGTTCCGGCCGGTATTCTTGGCTTCGTAGAGGGCGGTGTCGGCGCGGCGCAGGACATCGCTCGCGCTCTCGCCCGGATTTGCAAAGGCAATTCCCGCCGAGCAGCTATATCGGAAACCGGGCATGTCTGCGAGCGGTGACGCCTGCGCCAGTGATGACAGCAATTTCTGCATGATGCTTTCCGCGCTCAAAACGCGCGAACCGCCGAGCATCAGCAGGAACTCCTCGCCGCCGATCCGCCCGACGAGATCGTCGCGGGCGACTGCTGCGGAGAGCCGGGCGGCGAAGTCTTTCAGGACCAGATCGCCGCTGGCATGGCCAAAGCGGTCGTTCACCGACTTGAAGTGGTCGATATCGATGATGATGACGGCGAGCGCCTCGGCCTTGTTGGGGCCAAGCCGGTGATTGAGAATATCCATGACATAGCGGCGGTTGCCGAGACCGGTCAGCTCGTCGCTCAGGGCGGATTTCAGCGCCCTGTCCCGCTCCTGGCGAAGATCGCGCAGTTCAACGCCGAGTTCGGAAATATCGGTGACGACGCACAGCATCCAGCCACCCGGCAGCGTCGTCTCGGTCGTCAGCATCCAGCGCCCGTCATTGAGGCCGGTCTCGATGGTGCGGAAGGGCAGCTTGCCGCGCCTCGTTCTCGCGGAGCGCAGCCATAGTTCGAAATCGGAGGTCTCGATGGCCGTGCCGGCGGAGTTGCGGTAACCGCTGCGCATGAGCTCGACCCATGTTGGAAATTCATCCGGGCCGAGGCCGAGCGCCGCGCGGAATGCTGTATTGGCGAAACGCAGTTCATCGCCGCCGTCGAAAAGCGCATAACCCTGCTGAGACGCCTCCATCAGGTCCATGAGATGGCGGTTGAAGCTGTCCGCATCGCCGCGAACGCGGGCGTTTCGCGCCGGCGACACGTCTTCGAGGGTGGAACGGGCCGGCTTTCGGGACATCGGGGCTCCGTCTGCAAACGCGACAAATACAAAAATAAATCTGCTCTTTAACGCTATAGCTCAGCCTTATACTCGCTTTATGCGAAAAAATATTTAATGCGGGCGGCAAGGCTGCCTTCCACCCACGGCGATTACTTCATCCGAATTTCACAATAAACCCGGGTGCGGGTGCTTGCCATTCCGTCAGCCCTGTGCAATCAACCGCCCTCCTCTGACATCGGGGTGCCAAAGGCATCCCTTATTTTTACGCCGGGCCGCCTTTCAGGCCGGGCGGGTGTTTCTATCGGCGACAAGGATATGGCGATGACGCAAAAGCGGGCTCTCGGCCTCGATTTCGGCACGACCAACACGGTCATGGCTCTTTCCGACACGGGCGGCGCCAGCCGTTCCATGCGCTTCACCAGCAGCGCGGGCACGGATGACAGCATGCGCACGGCGCTCTCCTTCATTAAGGATGCCGGCCTTGGTGCGGCCGCCCTGCATGTGGAAGCCGGCCATGCCGCCATCCGGCAATTCATCGACAATGCCGGCGACTGCCGTTTCCTGCAATCGATCAAGACATTCGCGGCCTCGCCGCTGTTTCAGGGCACGCTGATCTTCGCCAAGCGCCAGAGCTTCGAGGATCTGATGGACGTGTTCCTGCGCAAGCTGAAGACCTATGCGGGCGAGGAATGGCCGGGGGACGTCTCCACCGTCATCGCCGGCCGGCCGGTGCGTTTCGCCGGCAGCAATCCGGATGAAACGCTGGCGCTCGCCCGTTACAACGAGGCGCTCACCCGCGCCGGTTTCCCGGAAATCCACTATGTCTACGAGCCGGTGGCAGCCGCCTATTATTTCGCCCAGAGCCTGAAGAAGGACGCCAATGTGCTGGTGGCGGATTTCGGCGGCGGCACGACGGACTATTCGCTGATCCGTTTCGAGACCCATGCCGGCAAGCTTTCCGCCACCCCCATCGGCCATTCCGGCGTCGGCGTGGCTGGCGATCATTTCGACTTCCGCATGATCGACAATCTGGTCTCGCCGGAAATCGGCAAGGGCAGCAAGTTCAAGAGCTTCGACAAGGTGCTGGACGTGCCCTCCGGTTATTATGTGAATTTCGGCCGCTGGAACCAGCTGTCGATCTTCAAGACCTCGAAGGAATTCACCGACCTCAAATCGCTGGTGCGCTCGGCGCTGGAGCCGGAAAAACTCGAACTCTTCATCGATCTGGTCGAACATGACGAGGGTTATCCGCTCTATCAGGCGATTTCCGCCACCAAGATGGCACTCTCCTCGGCGGAAGAAGCGGAATTCAACTTCGCACCATTGGGCAAGGCCGGCCGCAAGATGGTGAAGCGCAGCGATTTCAACAACTGGATCGCCGAAGACCTCGCCAAGATAGAAGAAGCGCTCGACGAGGTTCTGGAAAAGACGAAAGTCGCGCCCGAAGCCATCGACAAGGTGTTCCTGACCGGCGGCACCTCCTTCGTGCCGGCGGTTCGGGAGCTTTTCACCCGCCGTTTCGACGCAGACCGCATCGAAAGCGGCGGCGAGTTGCTCTCGATTGCCCATGGTCTGGCCATGATCGGCGAAAGCGGCGACATTCAGCGCTGGACAGTGTGATTTGCGGGTTCCCCGGGGGGGGAACATGGAGTAATTTCCGCCCATGATCGCCGCTCACGACCTCTCCCCGGCCGAACTCGCCGCCCTCCTGCATTTCCATGCGGATGCGGGCGTGGACTGGCTGCTGGAAGAGACCCCGGTCGACCGTTTCGCCGAATTTGCCGCCGCCCGCCCGGCCCGATCCGCGCCTGCGCAGGAGGCCGCAGCAGCTTCACGCCAGATGGAAAGGCCGGCGGACCGCCGTGCCGATGCGCCTCAGCGGCAGGCGGCGACGCGCAACGCCCCGGCGCGCGGCGCACCGGCGGCCCCCGCCATTCAGCAGAATGTCGCCATGCCGGACGAGCAGGCCGTGGCGGCGGCGCGTTTCGCGGCCGAAAGCGCGCGGTCGCTTGCCGAGCTGAAAACCGCGCTCGACGGTTTCAGCGGCTGCAACCTCAAGAACAGCGCGCGCAACACGATTTTTACCGAAGGCGACCCCGCTTCCGCCATTATGGTCATCGGCCCGATGCCGGATGCCGATGACGACCGCGAAGGCCTGCCCTTCGCCGGCAAGACCGGGCTGTTGCTCGACCGCATGCTGGCGGCCATCGGGCTTGAGCGCAGTACCATCATGCTCGGCAATGTCGTGCCCTGGCGGCCGCCGGGCAACCGCCCGCCGACTCAGGCCGAAATGGATATCTGCCGCCCCTTTATCGAGCGTCAGATCGCCTTGGCGGAGCCGAAACACCTGTTGCTTCTCGGCAACTTTACCGCACGTTTCTTCTTTGGCGGCACCGGCACGATCCATACGCTGCGCGGACAGTGGCGTGATGTCGCAGCCGGACACCTGATTTTGCCGGCTTTGGCCAGCCTGCATCCGCAGGAACTTTTGAATGCGCCTGCCAGCAAGTCATTGGCATGGCAGGATTTATTGGCTTTTCAGGCAAAGATTGCCGAAGGCTGACTGCCTTATTCTTGCTCAATGTAAATGAATTATGAAAAAAGCCATGCACAATGCGCATAACAGCGGCGCATTTGCTCAGCTTGCCGAATCCATGCTGCGCTGCGATATAGGCCTCATGTCTTGGGAGGAATAGGTTTAAGGAACCAAGGCAATGACCACTCGCTTCCGTCCGGTACATTCCGGCTTTGAAACGCTCCGCCTGGCAGGCCTCGGCCCTCGCTCCAGTCAGGGCTACCATCGTTTTGGCGCAGCCGCAAACGAACAGATGACCGCACGCGCTGCCATGCAGCAGGTCCGCGTGACGCGTCCCTCGGCAGTCTTCGCGGATTTCCGCGAGCGCTGAGAAGCACTCAGGCCAGTCTAGCGCTGGTCCACAGATATGATTGCGCGCTGGCGTCTTTCTTCGGGAAGGCGCCTTTTGCTTTTGTGGATATTTCCGGGAGCGGGCCGCATAACGATGGACCGCGCCAAACACTCCGACGTCATCCTCGGGCCTGTCCCGAGGATCTGCAACGGATCGATTTTGGTGGCGTGTTTAGATCCTTGGGACAAGCCCAAGGATGACGCGGGAGAATATCTGCCCTCGTCATTAACTTCGGGGAATACGACGCAAGCATACCGTGTTAGTGGCAACATCCCTCACCCCTGCGGCGTCGAGGCCTTGCGGGCCGCCCGTCTTGCCAGGCCCAGCTGATGCTCGCGAAAGATGATGAAGATGCCGGCGAGGATAACGATCGCCGTGCCGATCAGCATCGTCATCGTGGGAATATCTCCGAACAGAATGTAAGAGACCGCGATGCCGAAGATGATGGAGCTGTATTCGAAGGGCGCGATGACGGAGACTTCGGCGTGCCGATAACTCTCCGTCAGGAAGATTTGCGCAACCCCGCCGCAGATGCCGCTCGTGATCAGCAGCATGGCCTGCGTCATGCTCAGCGCGCTCCAGCCGAAAGGCACGCTGACGAGCGACAGCAGCGTGGCGGTGAGCGAAAAATAGAGCACGATGGTCGGCGTCTTTTCCGTCTCCACCAGTTGCCGCACCTGGATCATCGCCAGACCGCCGAGCGCCGCACCGCACAATACGGCAATGGCCCCCAGCCCCTCGCCCGCGGCAAAACCGCCTTCCCTCAGAAGCGTCATCTTCGGCCAGAGAATCACCAGCACGCCCGTCATGCCGACGAAGACCGCGCTCCAGCGATAGATGCGCACCTTTTCATGCAGGATGACGGCGGCAAAAACGACCGCGAGAAGCGGCGAGGCATAACCGATGGCGATGAATTCCGGCAGCGGCAGCATGGTCAGCCCGTAAAAGCCGCAGGCCATGGACAGGATGCCCAGAAACCCGCGCTTGAAATGGCCGAAAAGATTATTGGTGTGCAGGGCGCTCGTCAGCGCATGCAGCCACGCGAGATAGACCACAATCGGTAGAATGGCGAAAGCGGAGCGGAAGAAGGTGATCTGGCCGGCAGGCACATCGCCTGCGGCCTTGATACAGGTCTGCATGACAAGAAAAAAGCCGACCGAAATCAGCTTCAGGCTAATCCCGCGAAAGGGATTCATCGGTTCGGCGTTCATTGGCAACTACTCATGTCGGCTGCGCAAACACGCCATCGGGAGATTTTTCATGCGGGGAGGACGACGCAGGGGAATTGGATTTATGCAAGGCTAGAGCATTCCTCCGGCGCTTTACAACAAAAAATGTGATTTACCCGTGAATTCCGTCGATTTGGGGAGGGATTGTTTTCGCGGCTGCGGAAATGATGCAAACCAAAAGCGACGCGCGCTAAAATTTGAAGAAAATAAAATATAATTTCAGCAATCGTTCAACATTTGCTGCCATGGTCCACAGGTCCGGCGGCGGGAGGATTATCTGCATGGCCGGCAAAGCCTTCCATGGCGGGACAGAACGTCCTCCGACGCGCACATGAACGTGACGAATATTCTACCCATTTTACATCCGGGCCTTATGACGACATGATGCCGGGAAGACCACGCAAAGTTATTCAGGGACAGTCATGCGAACAGACACGGGCCAGATCGTTCACCTGGCAGATTACCGCCCCACCGATTTCGTTCTGGAGCGGGTGGATCTCACCTTCGAACTCGACCCCAAGAATACCAAGGTCGAAGCCCGTCTGATCTTTCACCGGCGCGAAGGTGCTGAGCGGCAGGCGCCGCTGGTTCTCGATGGCGACGAGCTGAAGCTTTCCAGCCTGCTGCTCGACCAGGTGGAGCTTCCCGCCGGTCAATATGAGGCAACGCCGGAGAGCCTGACCATCCGCGACCTGCCGGCGGAGGCGCCCTTCGAAATCTGCGTCACCAATTACATCAATCCGCAGGTCAATACGCAGCTAATGGGGCTTTACCGCACCAATGGCGTTTATTGCACCCAATGCGAGGCGGAAGGTTTCCGCCGCATCACCTATTTCCCCGACCGCCCGGATGTTCTGGCGCCCTATACGGTGACGATCATCGCGGCGAAGGAAGGCAATCCCCTGCTGCTCTCGAATGGCAATTTCCTCGGCGGCGGCAATTACGATGAAGGCCGTCACTTTGCGGCATGGTTCGATCCGCATCCGAAGCCCAGCTATCTCTTCGCACTCGTCGCCGGCGATCTCGGCGTGGTCGAAGACACATTCACCACCATGTCCGGCCGTGACGTGGCGCTGAAGATTTATGTCGAGCACGGCAAGGAGCCGCGCGCGGCCTATGCCATGGACGCGCTGAAGCGTTCAATGAAATGGGACGAAGAGCGCTTCGGCCGCGAATACGACCTCGATATCTTCATGATCGTCGCCGTATCGGATTTCAACATGGGCGCGATGGAGAACAAGGGTCTCAACGTCTTCAACGACAAATTCGTGCTGGCCGACCCGGAGACCGCCTCCGATGCGGATTACGCCAATATCGAGCGCATCATCGCGCATGAATATTTCCACAACTGGACCGGCAACCGCATCACCTGCCGCGACTGGTTCCAGCTGTGCCTGAAGGAAGGCCTGACGGTCTATCGCGATCAGGAATTTTCCGCCGACATGCGCTCACGGCCGGTCAAGCGCATCGCCGATGTGCGTCACCTGAAATCGGAGCAGTTTCCCGAGGATTCCGGCCCGCTGGCACACCCGCCGCGCCCCGATACCTATCGCGAAATCAACAATTTCTACACGACGACCGTTTATGAAAAGGGCGCCGAAGTCACCCGCATGATCGCCACGATCCTCGGTGCGGACGACTTCAAGAAGGGCATGGACCTCTATTTCGAGCGCCATGACGGCGAAGCCGCCACCGTCGAGGATTTCGTCAAGAGCTTCGCGGACGCCAGCGGCCGTGACCTTTCGCAGTTTTCGCTGTGGTACACCGAGGCGGGCACGCCGCTCGTCTCCGTCTCCTCGGCTTATGATGCGGGCAAGTCCACATTCAAACTTACTCTGGAACAGACGACCGCGCCGACACCCGGCCAGCCGGTGAAACAGCCGCGTCATATTCCGCTGTCGCTGGCGCTGATCCTCGATAACGGCCAGATCGCCGAACCGCAGGCCGTCGAAGGCGGCGACTATCGCGACGGCGTGCTGCACCTGACCGAACGCAACCAGACCTTCTCCTTCTCCGGCATTTCCTCGCGGCCGGTGCTGTCGATCAATCGCAGCTTCTCGGCGCCGATCAATCTGGATTTCGAGCAGAATGCGGCCGATCTGGTACAGATCGCCCGACATGAGACGGATATGTTCGCCCGCTTCCAGGCGCTGACCGATCTTGCCCTGCCGGCGCTGATTGCCGCCACCAGGGCGGTGCAGAGTGGCAAGGACGTTCAAACGGATGCGGAGCTGACCGCAACGCTTATCGAAATCATCGGCAACGACGCACTTGAGCCGGCCTTCCGGGCGCAGGCACTGGCCTTGCCGAGCGAAACGGATATCGCCCGTGAAATGGGCGGCGACAACGATCCGGACGCCATCCACAAGGCGCGCAACGCCACCATCAAGGCCATTGCGACGGCCGGGCTCGAAACGCTACGGCGGCTTGCCGACAGCACGGCTGACGGCGAGGCCTATAGCCCGGATGCGGCAAGCGCTGGACGCCGTTCGCTGCGTAACGGTGCGCTGACCTTCCTTGCCTTTGCCGAGGAAACGCCGGCCCGCGCGGCGAAGGCCTTTACTGAGGCCACCAACATGACCGATCTGGCGCATGCGCTCAGCGTGCTGACCCAGCGTTTCCCGGAAAGCACGGAAACAAAGGAAGCGCTTGCCGCCTTCGAAACGCGTTTTGCCGACAATGCGCTGGTACTCGACAAGTGGTTCTCGCTGCAGGCCGCCATACCCGGCGACGGTGCGCTCGACCGGATCAAGGCGCTGATGAAATCGAAACATTTCATCGCCACCAACCCGAACCGGGTACGCTCGCTCGTCGGCACGCTTGCCTTTGCCAACCCCACCGGCTTCCACCGTGCCGATGGCGCCGCCTACCGGTTCCTGGCGGAACAGATCATCGCCATCGACAAGCGCAATCCGCAGCTTGCCGCCCGCATTCTCACATCCATGCGCTCCTGGCGGTCGCTGGAGGCAAGCCGCGCCGAACACGCCAAGGCGGCGCTTTCGACGATCGCCGACGCCAAGGGGCTGTCGACGGATGTAAGCGATATCGTCGGGCGCATCCTGAAGGGCTGACCGCCCCACGCCAAAACTCCGGACAATGCCGATACGCCGTCTTGATCGCCATCAAGGCGGCGTATCGCGTTGCGCGACATGATGGTTCGCGAGAGGCCGGGAACGGCTGAAGAGACCGGAAAGGAATTTCAGATGACGGACATGTCCAAGACCAGCGCTTCGTTTCAGCGCTTCATGACCGATGCTCCGGCCCACAAGGCGGCATGGTTTCAGGCCGTGCAGGGTCTAGGGGCGGCGTCCACGCTCGATGTGAAAACGCAGAGCCTGATCTATATCGGCATTCTTGCCGCCCTGCGTCTGGAAAGCGGTCTCGCCTTTCACGTGATGGAAGCCAAGGTGCGGGGCGCAAGCCGTGACGATATCATCAGCGCGGTGCTGACCGGTCTTCCGGCGGCGGGCAATGGCGTGATCAGCGCGCTTGGCCCGGCTCTCGAGGCCTTCGACGGAGGCTGACGCCTGTTCCAGCGGCGTTCCGCAAAGACCGGATCAGATTGCCGGCTCACTGATTTCGTTCATAATTCCCGCCTTCGCCAAAGCGGAAACAGACCGTCCCGAAAAAATACGGAGTCGGTTCAAGGGGTTAAAATTCTTTTAACTTTTGCCTCTGGACACGGCGAATCGCATTTGATTCACTAGTCATATTCGAGCGGCGGCGCTTCGAATCACTGGGGACATCTTGAAGGCGGGACAATGACGAACGTGCGGCGGGCGACTGCGGGCGATGAGCGGCCGTATGCCAAATTTTCTGATCTTGCGGCCTGGGGCGAAAGGCTTTCCAGCGACCTGATGGGTTTGATGAATGGCTCCGACCGCCCGATGCCGCAGGTCGAGACCCTGCTGAAACGTCTCATTCCCATTCTCATCCTCGCCTTTCTCGTCGTCGTCGCGGCCTCGCGCATGCTGGGCATCGTTGCCGAATATAGCCGCATGGAAGAGGCCGCCCGCCATTCCACGGCGCTGACGGCGCTGACGGCCAAGGCGGCCCTTCTCAACAACGATACCGTCTTCACCGCGCAGGATCGTGCCCGCGCCGAAGCGAACCTCGTCGCGGCGCTGCCGTCGGGCAGCCTTGCCGACGGCACCATGGTGCTTCTTTCGGGCAGCAATGGCCGCATTTTCGCCGGCGCCGGCAAGGAAGCGATGCTTTATATCGGCACGTCGCTGCCGGCTTTGCTTCCGGAAATCGCCATCGTGCAGCGTTTCCCCGGCGCACCCGGCACCATCGAGACCAATATTGACGGCCAGCAGCACTATGCGACGATGATCCCCTTCGGCGACGATGGCGCGATGGTGATCGCAGCCCGCTCGCTGCAGCCGATCCGTTCTTTCTGGCGCAGCGAAATCGCCATGAACGTGACGCTGTTTGCCGGCATCTCCTCGATCCTGCTGGTCGTGCTCTATGCCTATTACATGCAGGTGAAGCGCGCCCGCGACGCCGACGATATCTTCGCCGAATCCAACCTGCGGGTTGAGACCGCGCTGTCTCGCGGCCGCTGCGGGTTGTGGGATTTCGATCTTTCCACCCGGCGCATGTTCTGGTCCGGTTCGCTCTACGAAATTCTCGGGCTGCCGCCGAAGGCCGCACCACTCTCCTTCTCCGACGCCGCCCGCATGATGCATTCCGAAGACGGCAATCTCTATGAGCTTGCCCGCGCCGTCGGCTGCGGCAACCTGCGCCAGATCGATCAGATTTTCCGCATGCGCCATGCCAAGGGCCATTATGTCTGGCTGCGCGCCCGCGCCCAGGTCATCCGCACCAATAACGGCCCGCGCGTCATCGGCATCGCCATGGATGTGACCGAACAGCACCGCCTTGCGCAACGCTACGCCGAGGCCGACCAGCGCCTTGCCGACGCCATTGAATCCACCTCGGAAGCCTTCGTGCTGTGGGACAAGAACGACCGTCTGGTGATGTGCAACACCCATTACCAGAAGGCCTATGGCCTGCCGGACAGCGTGCTGGTGGCAGGCACGGAAAAAAGCACCGTCTATGCCGCAGCCGCCCGCCCCGTCGTTGAACGTCGCGTTGCCGATCCGGACCAGTCCGGCCTGTCGCGCACCACGGAAGTGCAGCTTGCCGATGACCGCTGGCTGCAGATCAACGAGCGCCGCACCCGCGATGGCGGCCTCGTCGCTGTCGGCACCGATATCACCCTTCTGAAACGTCATCAGGAGCGCCTGCGCGATTCAGAACGCCGGCTGATGGCCACCATCGGCGATCTCTCCGCCTCGCAGCACAAGCTGGAGCGGCAGAAGACCGAGCTTTCCGACGCCAACGCCAATTATCTCGCCGAAAAAGAGCGTGCGCAGGCCGCCAACCGGGCGAAATCCGAATTCCTTGCCAATATGAGCCACGAGCTGCGCACGCCGCTCAACGCCATCCTCGGCTTTTCCGACATCCTGCAGAATGAGATGTTCGGGCCGGTCGGCTCGCCGAAATATTCCGAATATGCCCGCGATATTCACGATAGCGGCAAACACCTGCTCAACGTCATCAACGATATTCTCGACATGTCGAAGATCGAGGCGGGCCATATGCGCATCAACCGTGAGACCATCGATCTCGCGCCGCTGATCGAGGAGACCCTGCGCCTGACGGCCATTCAGGCCGAACAGAAGAACATCACCGTGCAGCAGAAGGTTTGCGCCGGGTTGACCATGCAGGGCGACCGCCGCGCCATGAAGCAGATCATGCTCAACCTGCTTTCCAACGCCGTGAAATTCACCGGCGATGGCGGCCGCATCGCGCTGCGCACCCATGTGCATCAGGCCGCGATGATCCTCACCATCGCAGACACGGGCATCGGCATTCCCGCCCAGGCGCTCAACAAGATCGGCCAGCCTTTCGAACAGGTGCAGAGCCAATATGCCAAAAGCCAGGGCGGCTCCGGCCTCGGGCTTGCGATTTCCCGCTCGCTCGTCAAGCTGCATGGCGGCACAATGAAAATCCGCTCGTGTGAGGGCCGTGGCACGGTGGTGACGATCATCATTCCGCATGCGGCGGGGTGCTGCGGGACGGTGCATTGAGGTGGCGTCGGACGCGCCGACTGTCTTGCAATAAGTAAATGTCGAGTGCGCGATACCCCCCTCTGCCCTGCCGGGCATCTCCCCCTCAAGGGGGGAGATCAGCTAGACGGATGCTCCCCGCCAAATTCGCAACGTTTGAGATGATCGCGCCGTTGCCGCATATCGATCTCCCCCCTTGAGGGGGAGATGCCCGGCAGGGCAGAGGGGGTGAAACCTCACCCACCATTCTTCACCGTCCCCACAAACGCCTTCCGCACCGCTTTCGCCAGCCGCTTCACCTCTCCCTCCAGTGTGGGAATGTCAGGGCAATCCCCCGCCCGGCAAACGAGATCGGTGAGGCCCGCCGGCGCTTCCTTCGGGTTGAAGGCGCCATCGATGCACAGCCGCACGATCTGCGATATTTCAGTGTAGAGCCCCATCGCCGCCATGCAGTCATCAAAAGCCTGCGGCTCCATCACCGGGGCAGCGAGCGCCTGCAGCGCCTCGGCCGTGTTGCGCCCCGGTTCATGCGCGGCAAGCCCCTTCACCGGCCCCACCAGCGCCAGATATTGGGCGATGAATTCGAGGTCGATCAGCCCGCCATTGATGAGCTTGAAGTCCCAGTTGTTTTCCGGCGGCTTTTCCTGCTCGATCAGGCTACGCATCTCCAGCACATCGGCCGAGACCTTGGCCACATCGCGCTTCTGCGACAGGATGGAAGCGATGATGCGCCGCGCATCCTCCATCAGCGAGGCATCGCCGCAGATCAGGCGGGCGCGCGACAGCGCCATGTGTTCCCAGGTCCAGGCTTCCTCGCGCTGGTATTTCTCGAAGGCGGAAATGCGTGTCGCCACCGGGCCCTTATTGCCCGAGGGGCGAAGCCGCATGTCCACCTCGTAAAGCACGCCCTCTGCCGTCGGTGCGGAAAGCGCCGCAATCAGCCTTTGCGTGACGCGGGTGAAATAACGCACCACATCGAGCGGCTTTGCGCCGGTCGATTCATGGGCGGCATCGTCATAATCGTAAAGCAGGATAAGATCGACATCCGAACCGGCCGTCAGCTCGAAGGAGCCGAGCTTGCCCATGCCCATGACAGCCACGCGCCCGCCGGGATAGGGCCCATGTGCCGCCTCCATCTCCGCCAGAACCGCATTCAGCGCCGCCTCGATCACCAGATCGGCAAGATGGGTGAAGGCGCGGGCGGCGACCTCGCCACGGATCGCGCCGGTCAGGAGCCGCACGCCGATCAGGAAGCGCTGTTCGGCGGCAAAAATGCGCAGCCGGTCGAGAATATCCTCATAATGCCGGGCATTGGAGAGAAAGCTTCCCATACGATGGGCGAGATAGTCGCGCGTCGGCACGTCGCTCATCAATGCCGGGTCAAGCATGCCGTCGAAGACATGCGGACGGGCGGCGATGATTTCGGCAAGGCGCGGTGCGGACGACATGATCGTCACCAGAAGGTCGAGCAGCGCCGGGTTGTTGCCGAGCAGCGAAAAGAGCTGGATGCCGGCAGGCAGGCCGGAGAGGAAATTGTCGAAACGCAGCAGCGCCTCATCGGCCCGCTTGCTTTCACCGAAGGCCCTGAGCAGATCCGGTGTCAGCTCCGTCAACCGCTCGCGCGCCTCCACCGATTGCGTCGCCCGGTAACGGCCATTGTGCCAGGTGCGGATGACGCGGGAAATATCCTCCGGCCGTTCGAAGCCGAGGGCGGAGAGCGTCTTTAACGTATCGGGATCGTCCTTCTGGCCGGTGAAAACCAGATTGCCGGCCTCGCCTGACAGCTTCACCTCCTGCTCGAACAGCGCCGAATAACGCCGCTCCACCAGCCGCAGCACCTGTTCCAGCTTTTCCGAAAAGGCCTTGGTGTCCTCAAAACCGAGCATGAAGGCGATGCGCTTCAGTTCGGCTTCGGTGTCGGGCAGCACATGGGTCTGCTCGTCGCGCACCATCTGGATGCGGTGCTCCACCTCACGCAGGAACCAATAGGCGTCCGTCAGGCTGTCACGCGTTTCGGCGTCGATCCATTTCGCCTCGGTCAGCGCCGCAAGCGCCTCCTGCGTTGCGCGCACCCTGAGCGCCGGCATACGGCCGCCGGCGATAAGTTGCTGTGTCTGCGCGAAGAACTCGATCTCGCGGATGCCGCCGCGCCCGAGCTTGACATTGTGGCCCTTCACGGCAATGGCACCGTGGCCCTTATGGGCATGGATCTGCCGCTTGATGGAATGAATATCGGCAATCGCCGCATAATCGAGATATTTGCGGAAGATGAAGGGCGTCAGCTCGCGCAGGAAATTCTCACCCGCCTTGATATCGCCGGCCACCGGCCGCGCCTTGATATAGGCGGCACGTTCCCAGTTCTGGCCCCTGCCCTCATAATAAAGCAGCGCCGCCTCCACGGGGATGGCGAGCGGCGTCGAGCCGGGATCGGGGCGCAGCCGCAGATCGGTGCGGAAAACGTAACCATCGGCCGTGCGCTCCTGCATGATGCGGACCAGACGGCGTATCATCCGGCCGAAATTCTCCGTCGCATCATAGGGATCGTCCATGATGCCGGCGGAGGGTTCGAAGAACACCACGGCGTCGATATCGGAAGAATAGTTCAGTTCGCGCGCGCCGAGCTTGCCCATGCCGAGCACGATGAGGCCCGACCCGTCGCTGGGGGCTGCAACATTCTTCAGTTTCAGCTTGCCGCTCTCATGGGCGGCGAGCAGCAGGTGATCGATGGCGGCGGAAAGCGATGCATCCGCCATGTCGCTCAGCCAGCGTGTCGTATCGCGCGCGGTGAAGATGCGCGCCAGATCGGCAAGTGCTGCGATGAAAGAGAGCCGCCGTTTGGCTACCCTCAGCCGCGACATCACCTCGTTTTCGCTCGGCACCCCGCCTTCTTCGCCCGGCTTCCAGCAATCGCGCGCCTCATGGACGAGATCCGTCAGCAGCGGCTCGAGTGGTTTCGACATCGCCAGCGACAAAAGCCCCTCATCCGCAGACGCCATGTCACGCAGATAGGGGGACAGCGTGAAGGCCGCGGCGATAAAATCCTTCAGCGGACTTTCCCCGGCAAGCAGCGCGGCCACCGCCGGCTCGCTTTTGCCGATATCCTTCAGCGTCGAAAGAACGGATTTCAGTTCCGTCTGCGTATAGGGGCGGATCACGCCCGGCAGAACCTCGCTCAGCCGCCTTTCGGCGGTTTCCCGTTTCGTCACTGTGTCTCTCCCTCTTCCGACTATCCTCTCGCCGCTCCCCGACATGCGACTTTCAGGACCGGATGCGCCGCACCCGAAACGTCCCTGCCGCCGCACCTCTTAGAATCCTCCCGGCGCATGCATCTGGCGTTGTAACAAATGCAGGCCGCTTTGCGATCATAAAACCGCCGATGGCGATGTTTTCCAAAGCCCCGTACCCCGTAATGTCTCCGCAATTGTGCCGGCGTAGCGTCAGCCTCAACGAAACCCGACTCCCCGGTTTTCCAACGCTCGATGTTGCAACGGATATGATCATGAAACAGATTTTTACAGTGAAATTGCAAAAGAACCTGCGCGCGATGGCCCTTTGCCTGACGACGCTGCCCATGGCGCAGGCCGTCTGCACGCCCGTTTTTGCCGCCGATATCGGCAAATCAGACCGGGTGGCCGATCCGCAGGGCAATTTCGACAATGCCCGCTACAGCAGCTCCAGCGACTGGAAGATCACGCTCGGTGTCGGTGCCGCCTACGCCCCGAAATATGAGGGTTCGGACAAGCTGGAAGCAGGCGCCGTGCCGCTGGTTTCCATCGAGTATGGAGATACGCTGAGCATCGATTTCAGCGGCGTCACCGTCAACCTGCTGAACCACAACGGCTTCAGACTGGGTGTGAAGGGCGGCTGGGAAGCCGGGCGCAAGGAAAAGGACGACAGGAAAAACCTGCGCGGAATGGGCGATATCAAGGCGGCCGGCGTGGTCGGCGGCGTCATCGCCTATGGCGTGGATCCCTTCGAAATCTACGCCAAGGTGGACAAGACCATCGACGGCAGCGAAGGCCTGACCGCGACCATCGGCGCCAGCGTTTCGCACAAGGTCGATCAGTTCATCCTGGGCGCCGACCTCTCCGCCACCTGGGCGGACGACAAGCACATGAAATCCTATTTCGGCGTCACCTCGGCCCAGTCCGCCCGCTCGGGCCTGCGCCGCTTCGACGCGAAATCGGGCTTCAAGCGCGTCGACGCCAGCGCCTCCGTCACTTACCTCCTCACCGAGAACTGGTCGATCACCGGCACGGGCGGCGTCGGCTTCCTGCTGGGCGATGCCAAGGACAGCCCCCTGTCGAAGAAGGATATTCAGCCGTTTGCGATGGTGGGCGTGGCTTACACGTTCTGAACCGTGAGCAGGAGGAATGCGCGGCCACGGATGCGAACTCCGGCACGTCCCCAATGAGGAAAGGCGTCCCTGCCCTCACGCCTCCTCACCCGGTGAAGCGCCGCAAGGCGTTTCACCGGGGCCGCGATGTTTAGAGTATCCTCTCCCGGTACTCCGGCGGCGCTACCCAGCATTCTTCGCGTTTTCCGAACCAGCGGTAGCGATTGCGGGCGACAAAGCGATAAACGGGATCGCGCAGGAAGGCGGGAACGATGCGTAGTACGGTGACCAGCCGCCAGGGCAGGCCCAGCGCTTCATATATGCTCAACACGGCATCGCTGTCCTGCCGCACCCTGCCACCTTCCACGACCAGCATGCTGACCGGATCTTTCGGGTCCATGCCGCAACGTCGGTAAATTTCCGCGCCGATATCGCCCTGCATGGACGCCAGGCGGAAATATCCGGCCCTGTCATGCCGCAGCACAAATTGCGCATTCACGGAGCACAGCACACATTCGGCATCGAACAGAATGATCGGGCCGTGCCCGTCGTCGTTCAAGGGAACCGTAGCTGCCACCCGTCACACATCCTTTCGTCCATCGCACACGGTTTCCGAACAGAGCCATTGCAATCAAACGGACTATTCTTCAGATCATCTTGCAATACAATGTTGAAAAACAGTCATTTTCCGGATGGCGAAGACTTTGCGCACAAATCCCGGTGAACGGCATCGTCAGCCGCGATGCCTAAGCCTTCGAGACCGGAAACACCATCGAAACGGTTAGCCCCGGGCAGGCGGCATTCGTGGCATCCGTGTCCGACAGCGTCAGCGATCCGCCATGCAGCTCCATCACGGCCTCCACCAGCGACAGGCCGAGCCCGGTTCCGGGTTTCGAGCGGCTTTCATCCAGCCTGACGAAGCGTTTCAGCACCTCACCGCGTTTGTCGGCGGGAATGCCGGGGCCGTTATCGGCGACGGAGAGCACGATGGCCTCTGGTTCCCTTACCAGACGCACAACGAGTTTTTTATCGCCTTCGCCCTCGCAGGCATATTTCATGGCGTTGTCGATGAGGTTGGAGAGCGCCTGGCCAATCAGCTCGCGGTTGCCCTTCACCGAAAGGTCAGCCTCTATTTCGGCCTCCAGCACAAGCCCGGCATCCTCGGCCACCGGCTCGTAGAGTTCGGCGCTGTCGGCGGCAATTGCCGAGACGTCCACATCGGTCATTTCGGCGGCGATCGAACCTGCCTCGACGCGGGAAATCATCAGCAGCGCGTTGAAGGTGCGGATAAGCTGGTCGGATTCGGCGATGATGCCTTCAAGTGCTGCGCGCCGTTTCGTCTCGTCATTGTCGTCAAGCGCTGCGGCCGCCTTGTTGCGCAGCCGCGTCAGCGGCGTCTTCAGATCATGGGCGATATTGTCAGAGACCTGCCGCAGGCCTTCATTCAGCTTTTCGATGCGGCCGAGCATGGCGTTGAGCGAGCCGGACAGGCGGTCGAATTCGTCGCCGGAGCGGCCCTGCGGCAGGCGCTGCGAAAGGTCGCCCGCCATGATCTTCTTGGTCGCCGCCGACATGCGGTCGATGCGTTTCAGCGCGTTGCGGCCGATGCCGAACCAGATGAGCAGCGCGCCGCCGCCCATGATGGCGAGCGCCACCATCAGCGCGTTGCGCACCAGCGCCCGGAACTTGGTGGGTTCGCCGAGGTCGCGCCCAATCAGGATGCGCAGGCCATTGTCGAGCATGAAAACATTGGCGGTGGCCAGATGCTGCACGCTGTCGCCGCTTTCGGAGTAACGCTCGTAACGGAAAGGAAAACCGGTCCAGCCTTCCTTGTCGAAAACGCCCGGCTGCACCGAAGCGACGTTGCCGGCAAGGATTTCGCCATTCGGCCCGGCGATGACGTAAAGGCTCGCCCCCGGCTGGCGGGCGCGGCGTTCCATCATCCGCAGCAGCGGGTTGATGCCGCCGCGATTATAGATGCGCTGCACATCCGAGACTTCCTGCAAGACGGCATCGCGCGTCTGCTGGTTCAGCAGCCGTTCGGAAAGGGCGGTGACATAAAAGACCAGGAAGGCGGCGCAGAGCGCAAACAGCAGAATATAGAGCGCCGAAAGGCGCACCGCTGTCGACCGAAATACTATTCTGAGGCGGGCCATTTTCGCCAATCAGCCCTCGTCCTTCATCATGTAGCCAGCACCGCGAATGGTCTTCAACAGCGGCTTCTCGAAGTCCTTCTCGATCTTCGAGCGCAGGCGCGAGACATGCACGTCGATGACATTGGTCTGCGGGTCGAAATGATAGTCCCAGACGTTTTCGAGAAGCATGGTGCGGGTTACGACCTGACCGGCATTCTTCATCAGATATTCGAGCAGGCGGAATTCGCGCGGCTGCAGCAGGATTTCCTTGCCGTTGCGGCGGACATCGTGGGAGAGCCGGTCGAGTTCGAGATCGCCGACCCGGTAGATCATGTCCTGCTCGGGTTTGCCCTTGCGGCGGCCCAGCACCTCGATACGGGCGAGCAATTCGGAAAAGGCATAGGGTTTCGGCAGATAATCGTCGCCGCCGGCGCGCAGGCCAGTGACGCGGTCATCCACCTGCCCCAGCGCGGAAAGGATCAGAACCGGCGTCTCGATGCCGCGGCGGCGCAGCTCGCTGATGACGGAAAGCCCGTCGCGGCGCGGCAACATACGGTCGATCACCATCACGTCGTAAGCGTTCTCGCACCCCATGAAAAGGCCGCTCTCACCGTCGCTCGCATGGTCGGCGACGATCCCGGCTTCGCGGAACGCCTTGGTCATATAGGCCGCAGCCTCGAGGTCGTCTTCAATGACAAGAATCTTCATGTGCGGGACAATAGCGCCCTCGCCCTTTTCCGCACAACCGGAAACAGATGCGACAGACATTTCCTGAACCTTGTTTTCCATGAGGTTTCCTCCGAAGACCTGGTCTCTGGCACCTTTGCGCTTCAAGACGGAGCGAGCGCCCAGGGACCGGGCGAGTGCGGCTGGGTTTCTTCTCCCCGCCGGGGAGAAGGTGGCCCGAAGGGTCGGATGAGGGGGCAAGCGTGCAGTCTATCGCTACCCTTGCCCCCTCATCCCGCTGCCGCGACTTCTCCCCCACGGGGAGAAGAAACAGGTGGCGCGCTCGTTCCATATGTTCTGTCCCGTCCTACAGGCGAGACACATTCCTTGGCGACGCCGGCTCCCGAAAGAACCGGCATCGCCTTTCAACCTATCAACCCTGGTCGATATCCAGAGCGATGAAGCGGCTGCCATCGTCCGTCTGGATCTGGAACAGCGCCTTGGAGCGTCCGTCCTTCTTGGCCTGTTCGAGGATCTTCTCGATATCGGCGGCGGAAGCGACCTGCTGGTTGTTGACCGAGGTGATCTTCTCACCCGTCTTCAGGCCACGGGCAGCGGCATCGCTGTCGGGGTCGACATCGGTGATGGCAAGGCCATTGCCGTCATCGGCGGGCGCAACCGTCAGGCCGAGGCTGGAGAGCACCTTCTCGCTGGAGGACTGGCCGCCCTTGTCGTCGTTCTGGCTCGGTGTCGCCTTGGAAGCATCGTCGCTGGCGAGATCGCCGAGCGTTACCGTGACAGGCTGCGACTTGCCGCCGCGCCACAGCGAGATTTCAACCTTGGTGTTGGGCGCCATGCCGCCGATGCGGCGCGACAGGTCGCGGGCATCCTTGACGGGCTCGCCATTGACGGCGGTGATGATGTCGCCCTGCTTGATGCCGGCCTTGTCGCCCGGCGAGCCGGACTGCGGCGAAACGACGAGCGCGCCGCTGGCTTCGGAAAGGCCGAGCGATTCGGCGATATCCTTGCTGACCGGCTGGATCTGCACGCCGAGCCAGCCGCGTTCGACCTTGCCGTCCTTCTGCAGGTCGGCGATCACGTCCTTGGCGACCGATGCCGGAATGGCGAAGGCGATGCCGACATTGCCGCCGGAGGGCGAGAAGATGGCGGTGTTGATGCCGACGACTTCGCCGTTGAGGTTGAAGGCGGGACCGCCCGAGTTACCGCGGTTCACGGCGGCGTCGATCTGCAGGTAGTCGTCATAGGGGCCGGAACCGATATCGCGGCCGCGGGCCGAGATAATGCCGGATGTCACCGTACCGCCGAGGCCGAAGGGGTTGCCGACGGCGACGACCCAGTCACCAACGCGGATCTTGCTGTCATCGGCGAACTGGACATAGGTGAACTTGCGATTCACATCGACCTTCAGCAGTGCCAGATCGGTGCGCGGATCGCGGCCGACGAGCTTGGCGTCGAGTTCGGTGCCGTCATTCATCACGATCGTATAGGCGGAGCCGTCATCGACGACGTGGTTGTTGGTGACGATGTAACCGTCTTCGGAAATGAAGAAGCCGGAGCCCTGAGCGACGGGGCGCAGCGGACCCTTGCCGTCACGGTGGCGGTTCGGGCCACGGTCGGAGCGATCCTGGTTGGGGCCGCCGAATTCCTTGAAGAAGCGCTTCAGCGGATGGTCGTCCGGCAGCTGGTCGAGGCCACGGCCGCCGAAATTGAAGGAGAAATTGCTGCTATCATCGGAAGCGGGCTGCACGTTGGACTGCACGCGAACGGAGACGACGGCAGGCGACACCGCATCGACCACATTGGCGAAGCTCGGAACCTGCGGCGCAGTCACCTCGACGGGGGCGGCAAACGAATGGAGGATCGGTGCGGCGATGCCGGTGGAAAGCATCAGCGCCGCAAGGCCGCCAACGGTCGTGGCCTTCAAAGCCGTCTTCAGCGAGGCCGTCTTCAGCGAGAAATGGCCGTTTTGCGAATGAGACATGGTGTACCTTCTTTCTTCATTCAGACTGGAGCCCGTTTGACCGGGGAAGCGGTGGATGATGAAGATATAGGAGGCGACACCTTACGGCGAAGTGTCTGACGAATGAAAAATCCGTAATGTTGAAAAAGAACCGGGGAGAAAAATGAGAACCGGTTATTTTTCAATGAGATTGCGAATTCGTTCTTCTTCGTCCGCACTCAGTTTCTGCGGCTGTTCCTGGCTTGCGCGGCGGCGCGAAAACACGAAGACGGCGAAAATTCCCGCAAGGGTGAGACCGATGGGCGCGCCCCACAAAAGCACGGTGCGCAGGCTGAGGCGCGGTTTCAGGAGCACGAACTCGCCGTAACGCGACACGACATAATCGATGACGGCCTTGTCGCTGTCGCCCTCGACCAGCCGTTCGCGCACCAGAACGCGCAGGTCACGCGCCAACTCGGCATTGCTGTCGTCGATGGACTGGTTCTGGCAGACCATGCAGCGGAGCTGAGACGTGAGGTTGCGGGCGCGCTGCTCCAGCACGGGGTCTTTGAGGACTTCATCCGGGTTGAAGGCGAAGGCCGGCCATGACGCAAACATGAGGACGAGAAGGAGCGTGAGCCCCGCCACAACCTCCCTCATTCCTGTGCTCGTCACAGGAATCCAGCCAGCCCTAGTCCTTGGGCTGAAAAAACTCTTTCGCCACGCAGACGCTTGTCGGCTGGATTCCTGTGACAGGCACAGGAATGAGGAAGAGAACGCAGATATCATTCCGCCGCCTCCGGCATTGCAGCCCGCACCGGTTTCGCCTTGCGGTTCGGCGCACCCACCCGCAAACGCCTGTCCGAGAGCGAGATGAAACCGCCCGCCATCATGAACAGCGTGCCGCCCCAGATGCACAGGATGAAGGGTTTCCACCAGATGCGCACCACCATGCCGCCATCGGCCATGGGGTCACCCAGCGAGACATAAAGCTGGCTGAGGCCGAAGGTCAGGATGCCGGCTTCCGTCGTCGGCATGCGGCGTGCGGTATAGAGCCGCTTGGACGACCAGACATCGGCCACCTCCACCCCCGCCTTGCGCACGGTGAAATGGCCGCGATCCTCGGTGAAATTCGGGCCGACGGCGTGGCGGACGCCATCGAAGGTCAGGCTGTAACCGCCCGCTTCCGCCGCCATGCCCTCTTTCATTTCCAGGACCGTCTCGGTCTCGAAAGTGGTGACGATGACGATGCCGAGTACGGTGATGCCAAGCCCCATATGCGCCAGCGCCGTGCCGAAGGCCGAACGCGGCAGGCCCTTCAGGCGACGAAACGCGATACCGAAGGCGAGCTTGCCGAAATTGGCGCGATACCAGAGATCGGCGAAAGCGCCGAAGATCAGCCAGAAACCGGCGGCGATGCCGAGTGCGGCCAGCACCGGACCGCCATTTTCGATGTACCAGAGCGTCAGCCCGGCAAGGGCCGCAAGCGCTGCCGCCACATAAAGCCGCTGGAAGGCCCCGAGAAGATCGCCGCGCTTCCAGGCGAGCATCGGGCCAAACGGCGTGACGATCAGGATCGGGATCATCAGCAGGCCGAACGTAAGATTGAAGAAAGGCGCACCGACCGAGATTTTTTCGCCCGTCAGCGTTTCCAGAATGAGCGGGTAAAGCGTGCCGATCAGCACGGTCGCGGTCGAGACCGTCAGGATGAGGTTGTTGAGGACAAGCGACCCTTCGCGCGAAATCGGCGCAAACAGGCCGCCGGCCTTGAGCGACGGCGCGCGCCAGGCAAAGAGCGCGAAGGCGCCGCCGATGAAGACGGTCAGGATGCCGAGAATGAAGATGCCGCGGCTCGGATCGGTGGCGAAAGCATGCACCGAGGTGAGCACGCCGGAGCGGACGAGGAAGGTGCCGAGCAGCGACAGCGAAAAGGTCATGATCGCCAGAAGCACGGTCCAGATCTTCAGCGCCTCGCGCTTTTCCATGACGAGCGCCGAATGCAGAAGTGCTGTTCCAGCCAGCCACGGCATGAAGGAGGCGTTCTCCACCGGATCCCAGAACCACCAGCCGCCCCAGCCGAGTTCATAATAGGCCCAGTAGGAGCCCATGGAGATGCCGGCAGTCAAGAAGGTCCAAGCGGCGAGTGTCCATGGCCGCACCCACCGCGCCCAGGCGGCGTCGATGCGTCCTTCCAGCAGCGCCGCAACGGCAAAGGAGAAGCAGACGGAAAAGCCGACATAACCGAGATAAAGCAGCGGCGGATGGATGGCGAGGCCGAAATCCTGAAGAATGGGATTGAGGTCCTGCCCCTCGGCGGGCACCGGCTCCAGCCGCAGGAACGGGTTGGAGGTGAGCAGGATGAACAGCAGGAAGGCGACCGAAATCCATGCCTGCACCGCAAGCACATTGGCTTTGAGCGTTTCCGGCAGGTTGCGGCCGAAGGCGGCGACGAGCGCGCTGAAAAACACAAGGATGAGCAGCCACAGCAGCATGGAGCCTTCGTGGTTGCCCCAAACGCCGGTCAGCTTGTAGATCATCGGCATCAGCGAATGGGAGTTTTCCCAGACATTGCGCACGGAAAAATCCGAGACGGCATAGGCCCGCGTCAGCGCCGCGAAGGAGAAGGCGACCAGCAGGAACATCAGGACCGAGCCGAGCGAGGCGACATCCATCAGCGCCCGGTCGTTGCGGCGCGCGCCGATGACCGGCAGCGTCGAGACGATCAGCCCCACACCGAGCGCCAGAACCAGAACATAATGGCCGATCTCGTTGATCATCTGGTCGCTCCGGTCTTGTCGGAAGAAGTTGCGCTGGCCGCTGGCGTTGCGGCGGCTGGTTCTTCGCCTTCCCCCGCATGCTGCCACAGGCCCTTGTCCTTCAGCCGGTCGGCCACTTCCTTCGGCATGTAGTTCTCGTCGTGCTTGGCCAGCACGCTGTCGGCAACGAAGCCGTGGGTCGCGGCATCGAACATGCCTTCGGTAACCACGCCCTGCCCTTCGCGGAAAAGATCGGGCAGGATGCCGGTATAGCTGACCGGCACGTTCGCTTCACCGTCGGTCACCGTGAAGCTCACCGTGCGGCCCTCGCCGCGCTTGATCGAGCCTTCCGCCACCAGCCCGCCGAGACGGATGCGGGTGCCGGGGTTGACGGGCGTTTTCTCCAGGTCGGCCGGCATGTAGAAATAGGCAATGGACTGGCCGAAGGCGAACATGACCAGCAGCACGGCTGCAACGATGAAGCTCATGCCGCCGCCGATGATCGCCAGGCGTTTCTGTTTGCGGGTCATTGCGTCACTCCCTGCGGCGCGGCATCCTGCTGCCCGTTCATGCGGATCGGTCCGGCGGAAACGCCCAGTTCCTTTGCCAGCGCCAGAAGCTGCCTGCCCTGCTCGCCCTCCGGCGGGAAGGCCTTCAGCCCCGCCCGCAGCGCTTCTCCGGCCTTGGCTTCGTCCTTCAGCACGGAATAGGCACGGACAAGCCGCATCCACCCTTCGAAATCGGCCGGGTTTTCCTTCAGCTTGGCGTCGAGGCTCGCCACCATACCCTCGATCATCGCCTGCCGGTCCGTCGCCGTCATGTCTTTTGCCGCCGCCATGTCCTCAGCGGTCGGGCCGGGTGCGGCAGGGGTCGCCGCGCCGCCGGTCCGGGCGATATGTTCGCGCACCAGCGGCAGCCACGGCGCGCCGGCCGGTGCATCGGCCGCCAGCGCGGTGAAGGCAGCGCGCGCTTCCTCGGCCTTGCCGGCCTGTTCCAGCGACAGCGCCAGATAAAAGCGGGCGCGCGGATTGCCGGGCTTCAGCTCTTCTGCCTCAGCAAAAGCAGCACGTGCGGCCTCGATGACGATGCCGTCATTGCCGGCCACCAGCGTTTCGCCAAGGCCCGTCAGCCGTTCCGGGCTCGGTCCCAGAATACGAAGCGCGTTGCGATAGGCAAGCTCGGCATCGCCAAGCCGCAATGTCTTGAAATAGATCGGTGCGAGAATATCCCAGCCGGCGCCGTCCTCCGGGTTCTGCGCCAGATGCCGTTCCGCCCGGGCGACCAGCAGGTTCATGTCGTTGCCGGGCTTTTCAAGACGCGCCTCGAGCGGCATGTCCGGCACCTCCGGACTGCCGTTCCAGATGTAAAGACAGAGACCGAGCGCGGGCAGCAGAACGGTAATGAGGCTGGCGGCGAGATTGTGCCGGCGCGGCCGGGTTTCTTTGCCGGATTGCTCCTCCGCTTCGGCGGCGGCGAGAAGCCGGCGGCCGATTTCGGCGCGGGCATAATCCGCCTCGGTGTCGCCGATGAGGCCGGCGGCGCGTTCGCGGTCCAGTTCGGCCAGCTGATCGCGATAAACGGCGACCTCACCCTCGCGGCGCGTCTGCGGCGCTTCGGTCTTCCGCATCAGCGGGTACATCAGGACGATGGCGACAGCCGCCGTCAATATCGCAACGACAATCCAGAACATAAGGCTCAATTACTCGAATGCGCGGCACATGGAAACATGAAGCGCGGGGATGACGTGAATTTGAGACATCACGCCGCACCGCAGGCCATCTCCCGGCTGCACCGCCATGCCTCTTCTTGTCATCGCAAAAGGTCCGTGACCTTGATTTACGTCAAACTATTTCAAGTCAGCGGCGACCAGCTTCCATCGGCATTGCGGCAGGCTGCGCCGCGCGCCCTGGTTTCGCGTCCGTCGACGGTCAGGGTGTGCGAATATTGCCGGCAATTCTGGTTGCCGACCTGGTAGGGCGCATTGGCGACCACCTGCCCCTTGGCGTCATCGCCGGTCCACGACACAGGCGTGCCGACGGGGGCCGTTTCCAGCGCCTTATATTCGGCTTCCAGCGCCTTGGTCTGGTCACCCCTGTCGAGCTGCACGCCGCTTCTCCCGACAATGCCGCCTTCCAGATTGGCAAGGAACGGCGTCGAAGGCTGCGATGAACGGCCGAACAGGCCGCCGCCCGCCGGGCGGGTGCCCGTGGTGGTGCAGGCGCTCAGCATCGATACGCACAGGATCGAGAGAAGTGCCGGGCGTGACACCAGCGAACGCATTGTCACGGAGCGGCAGCCATCATACACGTCAACCAAACCCTGTCCTCTTTCCTACCGCATTGCACCCAATATAGTGCCATTGAATTTCTTGCCTTTTTTCTTGCCTCACGCAAGCTCTTTCGAAAGGCCCGGCAAAATCAGATCGGCTTTCAGGCCGCCGATGGCGCTGCGCGACAGCGAAAACCGGCCATGGTACTCTGACACCACCTCGGAAACGATCGATAATCCGAGGCCCGTGCCCGGCCGGCTCTCGTCCAGCCGCCGCCCGCGCTTCATCGCTTCGCTGATCTGTTCCGGCTCAAGCCCCGGCCCGTCGTCCTCCACCGTCAGCTCCACCCAGGAGCGACGGGCGATTTCCGCATCGGAGGATGGGTGCGTGCCGGTCGCAAGCGTGATGACCACGCGCGTCTGCGCAAAACGCGCGGCATTTTCGAGAAGATTGCCGACGACCTCTTCCAGATCCTGCTGCTCCATGCCGAGTACCGCACCGGGTTGCTCGAAATTCAGCACGAACTGCTTGTCGGGGTTCAGGCGGCGCATCACGCGCACCAGCCGTTCCAGCGCCGGTTCCGCTTCCACGCGGGCAAGGATCGAGCCGCGCTGGGCGGCGATGCGGGCGCGGGAGAGATAGGATTGCACCTGCGCCTGCATGGCGTCCGCCTGCGCCCGCACCAGATCGCCATGCTGCGGCTCCAGCGTGCGGGCCTCGTTCAGAAGAACGGCGATCGGCGTCTTCAGCGAATGCGCGAGATTGCCGACCTGCATGCGGGCGCGCTCCACGAGGCGGCGATTGCTGTCGATCAGCGCATTGACCTCATTGGCGAGCGGCTGGATTTCACGCGGGAATTCGCCTTCGAGGCTTTCCGCCTCCCCGCCCCTGATCTTGCCGAGCGCGACGCGAGCCTGATCGAGCGGTCGCAGACTGTAGAGAATGGCAAGACCGTTGACGACGAGACTGCCGACACCGAAAACGGCGAGCGCCAGATAAAGGCTGTTGGAGAAATCGCGCACATCGTCTTCCACGACGTTCAGATTGCCGGAGACACGGAAACGCGCCGCGCGCCCCTCGCCATCCAGCACCACTTCGGTTTCCGCCACGCGCACCTGATTGCCGGCCTCGTCGGTGACTGCATAAAAGCGCTCATAGCGGTTGTCGAAGGGCGCATCGAGAATGCTCGGCACCGGCAGGGTGGAGACGCCGAGCGACGACGACACCAGCGGCGCGGTCTGGAAATTGCCGAGCGGCTCGACAACCCAGTACCAGCCGGTATCGGGCTGCGAAAAGCGCAGATCGCCGAGCTGCGGGCTGCCCGCCAGCGTGTTCTCGTTGGAAATCGTCACGGAATTGATGACGTTATAAAGCTGCGCCCTCAGAAGATCGGTGAAGCTGCGCTCCACCCCCTGCCGGTAAAGCGTCGAGATCACGACGGCGATCACCACCAGCGCCAGCACCGACCAGAGCGAGGCGAGCAGCAGAACGCGGGCGGTGAGAGAATTACTTCGCATCTGCCGGCGCTTGCATCCGGTAACCGAGACCACGGATCGTCTCGATCAGATCAACCCCGAGCTTCTTGCGCAAACGGCCGACAAACACCTCGATGGTGTTGGAATCGCGGTCGAAATCCTGATCGTACATATGTTCGACCAGCTCCGTGCGCGAGACGACCTCGCCCATGTGGTGCATCAGATAGGACAGCAGCCGGAACTCGTGCGAGGTGAGCTTCAGCGTCGTGCCGTTGACGGTCGCCTTGGAAGACTTGGTGTCGAGCCGGACCGGGCCGCACACCAGTTCGGAAGAAGCATGGCCGGCGGCGCGGCGGATGAGCGCGCGCACGCGGGCAAGCACTTCTTCCACATGGAAAGGCTTCGTCACATAGTCATCTGCACCGGCGTCGATGCCGGCAACCTTGTCGCTCCAGCGGTCGCGGGCGGTGAGGATGAGCACCGGCATGGCCTTGCCGGCCGCACGCCATTTTTCAACGACGGTGATGCCGTCGAGCTGCGGCAGGCCGATATCGAGGACGATGGCGTCATAGGGTTCGGTATCGCCGAGATAATGGCCTTCCTCGCCGTCGAATGCCTGATCGACGACATAACCGGCTTCTTTCAGCGCATCGGTCAGCTGACGATTGAGATTGGCATCGTCCTCAACAACGAGAATACGCATTGTCCGCCCTTTCCTGTATCCCGGCCCGCAGGCGCGTCGCCGGTCATGCTAAATGTGTCGGATTGTTTTCCGATATTTCGGCGATGCGGGCAAGCTACATCGGCACGCGCATCGTCACCTTGCGCGGGCGTTCGCCATTGCCCTGGACGAGAACGGTGACGACACAGGACTGACCGTCACCGGAAGGATAGACCGAAAGCAGCTGACCGCCGGTTTCGCGCACGACGCGGGCGACGGCTGCGCCGCAATCGCTCGCCGCCAGAATGTAATGGCCCTGCAGATCAGCCTCGGGCGCCGTGAAACCGGAAAGCCCGGCTGCAAGCGTCGCGATGATGAGAGGTGATGCCATTCTACAAACTTCCAAAAAACCGGGTGCGTCTCGAACCGTATTGTGACCGAATATGTAGCGCAAAGCGTCTGAATGGCAAATGAATGCCGCCCCCGCCGCATGGGCGCAAGGCGGGAACGGCGTGGTCGCGGGCGCTGTCAGCGAATGGCGCTGGTCGCGGAAAGGCGGCCGTAAAGTGCGACCAGACCGCCGATTCCGCCCGCAACGGTCACCAGCCCGTCCGCAAGTTCTCCTTGCAGACCGGCGGGCAGATCGAGGCCGGCGATGCTGAAAAGCGGTGCGAAAACCGCGACCAGGGCGCCCCAGATCGTGCGCGATTGATACCATGCTTTGGTACTGTCCATAGTCTCATCCTTTGCGTTGTTTTTCAGGCACATGTCAGATCGGGAGGGTGGCCTCGGCCACCACGCCCGAGGGCACCGCGCGGCCGAGCATTCGGACACGCACGGAAATGTGATCCCGCAATGCCGGGAAATCTGTGAGTTCGTCTGCGGCAGGGTAAAACCAGAAGGGTTGCGAAACCTCCGCCATGCGCCGCACGGTCTCGCCGTCCAGCACCTCGATGCGATAAAGCTCGAAGGGCTCGTCCAGCGGGATGTCGCTCGCATCCCAGCCGTCGGCCTCCGCCCGGCTCGGCGGCAAGATGCACCGGCGCGAGCGGTGTCAGCGCCCGCAGGCCGCCCTCGAAGGCAAAAGGACCGCTCGGCGCGCCCGCCATTCCGGCGGCTTCCGCGATCCAGTTCAGGCGTCGCCCGCGCTCGCTCGTGGCAAGACCGAGCGGCTGCACCGCCGCATCCAGCACCACCACCGGCGCACCTTTTGGCGCGCCTGCGGCGAGCGCGTCTTCCGTGCCGGCCAGTCCCCGCAGAAGAGAGGAGAGCCGCCAGCGCGAGGGTGCGATTTCCTCGGCCTTTGCGAAAGCGACGATCTCCCAAACGCCGTTCGCCGCCTTGATGGCGAGACGGTTCTCGCCATTCAGCACCGAAAGCTCCCCGGCCGACGATACCTCGCCGAAGGGCAGATCGATGAGGATTGTGTTTTTCCGGTCGAAACGGCCGGAAGGGCCCGATGTCAGCGGCATTGCCAGCGCGCCGATCATCGCCGGGCGGTCCAGCAGCACGCGCTGCCGGTAACCTTCCCTGCCCGGCGACGCGGAAATGATGATTGGCCGCCAGGGCTTTGCAAGCGCCGCAATCCGCGCCGAATCCTCCGGCGCGGTGCCGTCATGGTAGGGCAGATCGAGAAACAGCACCTCGGGCGCGAAACCTTCGGCTCCGCTTGTCCCGCTGCTGCGCCGTTCCTCAGCGCCGCCGGCAAAGACCGGAAAGACCGCGGAAAAGGCCCGCGCCTCCACCTGCCGCACCGCGCCGTCCTCGATCCGGCTGACCAGAAACCGCCCTGCCGGCGCCTGCGGAAAAGCCCCTTCCGGCAGGCGGATACAATCACCCGGTTCAAGCGCGATATCGCAAGGCGGCAGAGCAAAGCGCAGGCTGCGCCGCGCCTGCCGGTTGTCGCGCAACAGCGCCTCGACGGCGGCTTCCGCCGTTTCCGCAGGCAGGGCGGCGTTAAGATCGAGCCGCATCATCCGGCTGCCGGCATTGTCGATGCGGCGGGACCGTACACTTGCCTGCTCGTAATCCAGCGTGGGGTTGAAGGACGTCAGCACGGCTTCAGCCGCGAAATCGCTGTCATGGCCGCGATTTTCTGACCAGAGCGGCTCATCCTCCAGATCGGCCAGCACGGCAATATCCCGCACCGGCAAGACCGTCGTATTGCGGGAGCGGAAGCGCAGGGTTCCGCCATCTTCCGTCACGTCCACCTGAAACGCCGCCATCAGCGGCTCCAAGAGGTTGCGGGCCGAGGTCACGTCGCCCTGCACATAACCTCCCAGATCGCCGCTGACGGCGGAAACGTCGAAGTCTGAAAAGCCGTGATCGGTGAGGATGGCGGCGATGGCATCGGCGAGCGTTGCCGTGCCCAGCCTCCCGTTCAGCCAGTGGCCGGTGCGCCAGTTGCCGCCATCGCTCCATGCCGCGCCATTCTGCGGAAAGGCAGGGAAAGGCCGCGCATCCCAGGTCCACAGATAGACCCGGTTTGCATCGACCATCGCCGCATCGCCCTTTCCCCAATGGTCGAGATGCGCCTCCAGAAACCGTCGCTGCTGGCTGTCGGCGCGGTTGCGGCGGGAAAAATAGGGAAAGGAGTTTTCCGCCGATTTCGGATCGGGAAAGACATTGGGGCGCGTCGCGCTCTTGTCCACCGCCGGGCAGCCGAGTTCGGTAAACCAGATGGGCTTCGAGCGCGGCGCCCATGCCGTCGGCGTTGTTTTCTCCACACCCCGCACCCGGTCGTAGTGGAGGTTTCCCCACCAGTTGAGCAAGTCCTTGTAACGGAACACCCACGGCTTGCCCTTCAGCCCGTCGGTAATCGGCGTGCGCCGCCGCGCGGCGCGGTCCGCATCGCTGGCATAATACCAGTCGAACCCCTCTCCCGCCGTAATAGTGCGGCGGAAGGCGCTCACATCGTCCGGGCCGGTCATGCCGTCAGGATTGCCGTTTGCGGCATCCCCGTCGCGCCAGTCGGAAAGCGGCATGTAATTGTCGATGCCGATGGCGTCGATATTCGGGCTCGCCCAGAGCGGATCGAGATGGAAGAACACGTCGCCCGAACCGTCCGCCGGCTGATGGCCGAAATATTCGCTCCAGTCCGCCGCATAGGTCAGCTTCACCGCCGGCGCCAATATCGCCCGCACATCGCCAACCAGCCGCACCAGTTCCTCGACAAAGGGAAAAGCATCATTCTCGTCTCTCAGCGCCGTCAGCCCGCGCAGCTCCGAGCCGATCAGGAAAGCATCCACCCCGCCAGCCCGGGCCGCCAGCGCCGCATAGTGCAGCACCATGCGACGATAGCCTTCGTCACGGTTGCAGAAGGCGGAAACCTGCGCCCTTGCGCCCGCGCTGCGATCCGCAGAACCGGCCCTGCCGGGTGCGGGAAAGCAGGTGATGCGCCCGCGCCAGGCATAGGCGTCCTGTTCGCTTTTGCCGTAGGGGTCCGGCAGACCATTGCCGATGGGAACATCCATCATCACGAAGGGGTAAAGGCACACCCGAAGGCCGCGCGCCCTGAGATCGGCTATCGCCTGCAACACACTTTCGTCGTTCGGCGTGCCGCCATAGGCCGGGCCGCCGTCATGATGGCTGACAGGATGCGCCTCATCGCGTGACATGCCGGCGACGGACCATGGCATGGTTTCCCCATCCCGGCCGGCCACTTCCACGCCCGGCAGAATGCGGCATTCCCCCGCCCGCATATCCGTGCCGAACCAGCTCACCACCAGCGCCACGCTCTCAAGATTGGGGCACAGATCCAGCAACTCGTCGATCGCAGCACCCCAGTCGGTCGAAGCGGTCAGGCCGTTGCGGTTCATGACGCGGCTTTGGCCGATCCCCGTTCTTTCGGAAACCTGCGCGGTGGCGTAACCATGTTCCGTTGCCCCCGGAATGACGGTGATGGCGCGGATGGATTTTTCCAGCCGGCCGACCGGCCGCACCACTTCGAACTGCATGAGCGGAATGCGGTTGCCGAAGCCGTCGAGCGGCAGGCGTTCGAACACCACATAGGCCAGTCCGCGAAAGGCCGGCGCATTGCCCGCCCCCTGCTTCGCCTCGATCAGGGGATCGGGCAATTGCGTCTCGCTGCCGGGATAAAAGCGCATCTCCACGGCACTCAGGTCCAGCTCCCGCCCATCGGCCCAGACGCGCCGCACCCTTGCCGCCTCGCCTTCGCACAGGCCGATGGCAAAGCTGGCGAAATACCGAAAGGTCTCCACTTTGGGGCCGCGATTGCCCTTGCCGCCGCGCCGCTCCACCTCCACGCTTTCTTCGAAACGCGTCGCCCAGATCAGCGTGCCGCCGATCCGAGCTGCCCCGTAAAGCCGGTTGATCGCCGCTCCCTCATCCGCCCCCGGAATGCGCGCGGTCGAGAGCCGCGCGCCCGTTACCGTCCGCCCGTTCGAAAGCAGCGTGCGGTCGATGGCATTGCCCGCCAGCGCCCCAGCCGCCCGGCCGATCACCGCGCCCAAAGGACCGAAAATGCCGCCGAGTGCCGCGCCCGCCGCCTGAAAAACGATTGTCGCCATGCTTGCCTCGAAAAATCAGGGATCAGGAAAACGGAAGACGCCGGCGATGCGCCGCCGCCAGCCGGGCACCAGCGCCGAACGCACCACCGCCGCCTGTTCATAGGCATGGATGAAATGCTGCGGACCGGCGAGAATGCCCAGATGCTTTGCCGCCGCATCGGCCCGCCAGCGGAACAGCAGCAGGTCTCCCGACCTTGCCTCTTCCAGGCTCGCCACCGCCGGAAAATGGCGTTTTGCGGCCGCCATCAGCCGGTCCTCGCCGCCGCGTTCGGCCCAATCGGGCGCATAGGGCGGCGGCAATTCCGGTTCGTGGCCGTAAAGGTCGCGCCAGATGCCGCGAATGAGGCCGAGGCAATCGCAGCCGACGCCCTTCAACGAGGCCTGATGCCGATAGGGCGTGCCGATCCAGCCTTCGGCGAGCGCCCGCACTCTTTCGCCGGGATCGCTCATGAAAACAGCGCCCCGCCGTCATGGCTCTCGCCGCCCGCCGCATAGGAATAGGCGAAATCCGCCCCCGGTAGATGCGGAAAGCCCCGGAAATTCAGATGATTGGCGAATTTCGCCCGGCAGGTGGAAAAACTCTTGTCGCAGCCGGCGGTGACGGAAAACGTATCTCCCGGCAAAGGCGGCTGTTCCGGCAGCAGCCAGAAGGACAGAAGCACCCCGCCGTCACGCCGCTCCTGCCCGTCGAGATCAAACCCCTTGCCGGCGAGCGAGCCGGTCAGAAAACGCAGCTTTCCCCGACTGAAAAAACCATCGGCAAAGGCATCGATCCCGGAGACGAGCAGGCCGCCCGAGGCATCCACCGCCGCCACGCTGCCATGCCCGGTAAAGCGGGCCGGATCGACACCGCAACGCCTGTCGCCAAGGGCGGCGTCGCAGCGCCGCCCATAGACCCTGCCCTGCGGCTGGCCGAGGCGATGGGCAAGGCTGCGCAGCTCGGCGCGAAACGCCCCGCCGGCCCGCGTCACCTCGCCAATCTCTCGCCTGTTCAGCAGCACATGCTGGTCAGGCGCCTGCCAGTTGACGAGGAAAAGCTCCACCCTCGCCCCATCGAAACGTCCGGCGGCCACATCGTCCTCCGCAATCGCCTCGCTCGAAAAACCGCCCGCCACCTCCCCGGCGCCGGCACCCAGTCCCGTTTCGCCGTCGTTATCGCTCGCAGCGAAACCGCTGGCGGCGAGGTAGGACAGACCACCGAGTGATATCGCCTCGTCATGATCGGTAAAACCGATCACCGCACCGTCCCTCAGTGTCACCTTCCAGCAATGGCATGTGGTCGTCGCATCTTGCCCGAGATGCCCGGCAAAGGCGGCGGGAATGGTTTTCATGGCAGGATTTCCATCAGTGGAATGGAGGGAATACGGCCCGCCTCGAAAGCGGTCAGGTTCACGTCGATACGGTCGATCCCGAAGCGGACCGGCACGTCGAATTCGAAACCGGCGCGGATCGCGGCGCCGGCGGGCGGCACCCGCCCCGCACGGAACACGATCATGCCGGTTACATGATCGACCGCCACATCAGCCGCTTCGACCTTCACCCCCTCGACCGAAACCATGACCGAGCCTTCGACCGGTTTCTCGATCCGCCGCACGAAGGAGCCGCCGGCATCGGCATAGGTCTTCCGCAACTGAAAACCCGCTGTCACGCCGTCGCCGGTGCCGATCCTCTGATCGGTCGCGGCGGGCTTCTCCCCCGGCGGGCAGGATTTGAAATCCACCGGATCGCGAAAACGAAAGCCGTAAAGTTCGCCGCGCCGCGCCTCGAAAAAGGCGAGCACCTCATAAAGATCGGCGATGGAGCGGATACCGGATCCGGCGTCATAGCTGCGTCTGGCGTTTCTCCAGCGCTGATTGCGACTTTCGCGGCCATTGGACAGGTTGACGATGTCCGTCCGCCTAACCGGCCCGCCGCTCACTCCGAGCGCGAGCCGCAGCGGAAACCGCACTTCATGAAATGCCGCCATGTCGTTGTTCCTGGATTCTTTTCGGTGGTCTTGAAACGTGGGAGGACGCGCGTGCGTCACAATCCGCGCTGGCCGCGCCCGACGCTGCGCGCCAGCATGGCCGCGATCTGGCCTTCGCTTTTCCGAAAGCTCGCAGCATCCGTCGCCGTCACGTTAAAAACGATCTGCGCCCCGCCGCCGCCGGACGGCGCGGCAACGCCGAGAGCGCCATCCGAACCGCGCTTCAGCGGCAGGATCGCTTCCGCCCCCGCCTCGCCCATCAGGCCAAGCCCGCCGCCCATCGGAAAAAAGGCGGGGCTGGAAACGACGCCGCCATCGGCAAAAGGCGTGATGCCGCGTCCCGGCACACCGCCATCGGCAAAAGCGAACAGCGAACCGCCGCCGTTCAACAGCCCGCTGACGGCATTGCCGATCATGCCCTCCAGCGGTTTCAGACCGGCCGAAAGTGCGATGCCGGACAGCCGCTGCCCCACCCCGCGCAACACATCGTCCAGCCCTTTGCCGCCCGCCGTCGCCGCCTGCAGGGCCGAGGTCAGGGCCGCACCGAACCGCTCGGACCGGCGCTCGAGATCGCCCATCACCTCGGACAGCGCCTCCACCTCTTCCCGGTTCTCCGCCATCGATCCTTCGCCCGCCATCGCGCTTGCCTTTCTGATTCAACTGGGGAATGCATGGTGCTGAAACAGCTCTCAAAACCGCTGCTTCAACCCACACTCTTTTAAAACCCAACTTCTTGGGTTATGGTTCTCATGGTCACGGTTCTCCGCCAGCATGGCATGCGTTTTGTCATCTACACGGCCGATCACGAGCCGCCGCATGCTCATGTTTATGGAGAGGGTGAAGCCCGTATCGACATTGTCAGCCTCGTCGTTCTCACACAGGGCGGCATGTCGGACCGGGATGTGCGGCGCGCCGTCGCCGTCATCGAGGAAAACCGGAAGCTGTTTATGGAAACCTGGAGACGATATCATGGTTGAGGTCAGCGATGCCGAACTCGCCGCCGCCAAGGAACGCTGGCAAAAAGAGCGCGCCGAGCGCCCCATTCCGGTTTCCGTGCGTTTCGAAACGGCCTCTGCCCGTGTCATCGTCGATTTCGCCAACGGCGCCTGCTTCATGTTTCCCGCGCGAGCGCTCGAAGGCTTGCAGGACGCGACCGCCGAACAGCTTGCGGATGTCGAACTGCTCGGCGAGACGGGTCTGCATTGGGAAACCCTCGATGTCGACTATACGATCAGCGGCCTGATGAACGGTATTTTCGGCAGCCGCACATTCATGGAAACGCAGCGCAAGGGCGGGCAATCCCGCTCTCCGGCCAAGACGGCAGCCAGTCGCGCGAACGGCGCGAAGGGCGGCCGTCCACGAAAAATGCCCTGACGCCGTCACCCATCCGGAAAACGCCGCATCATCGCCTCCATCGCCTGACGGTCGGGGCCGAGGAGAACGGCGTTGCCGCCCGTCATCGCGAAGAATTCCCGCGGGGTCAGCCGCCAGAAGGTTTCTGAGGAGAGCCGCAGCAGGCAGAAGCCGGCATGGATCGCCGCCTCCCAGGGGAACGGGCGCGGCGTCGCTTCGCCTGCTGCGGCGCTCAAGGGTCCGGTGGTGTCTCGCCTTTCAGGCCGCCGAAGGTCGCGGTCAGAAGATCGGCGACGATGGCGGCATGGCCGGCAATGCCGCCTTCCACCGTGGCGGCGGCCACATCCTCATCGGAAAAGACATTACCCGCACCGCGCAGGCCCGCGCCGATCACCCTTACCATGTCGACCGCCTTCATGCGGCCGCTCGCGAAACGTTCGGCGAGCGCGGTGAGGTCGTCGGCTGCAAAGGCGGTTTCGAGTTCGGCCAAGGCCCCGAGCGTCAGGCAGAGAACGCGCCTTTCGCCGTCGATCAGCGCCTCGATCTCGCCGCGATGGCGGTTCGCCCGCCCGTAACGCAGACGCTCAGCCATCACAGCGCTCCGAATGTGAGAAGACCGGCCGATTCCAGCGCGATCTCGAATTGCACCTCGCCATCGTGACGGCCGGAATATTCGAGCGCCACGATCTGGAACGGCCCGGTAACGATGCCGAAACCGGGAATGACGATCTGCCAGCCGGGAATGCTGCCCGCAAAAAATGCGCCGCGCACCAGCGCATCGCTCGCCTGATCCTTGAAGATGCCGGAGGCCGTGAGCGATGCCCGCTGCACGCCGACGCCGGCAAGAAGCTCCCGCCAGCGCCCCGCACTTTCGGCATCTGTCACATCGACCGCCTGGGCATTGAAGGCCAGCCGCTTTGTCCTCAGCCCCGCGACGGTTGCGTAGGAACCGGCATTGTCGATCTTCAGCAGCAGGTCCTTGCCCTTCTGCGCCACCATGTTGTTTCCTTTCGTCTCGATTGCTGTTGCGGGGCTGCGAAGGGCCTGCTACCAAAAGCATTCCTGCACCTCGCACCCCGCGATCTCACCATGTCCGACGCTACCCCCCTGACGTCTCGCGCGCGCCTTATCGGCGTGCTTGCGGTCGGGCAGATCGTGAGTTGGGGTAGCGGTTTCGATATGCTGGCCGTCCTCGGGCCACGGATCGGCAAGGAACTGGCCATCACCAACGGCGTGGTTTTCGCCGGCCTCACGATCATGATGACCATCAGCGCCCTGTGCGGCCCGCTGCTTGGAAGAATGCTGATGCGCCACGGCGCGGCGCCGATGCTGGCGGCCGGTTCGGTATTCTTCGCGGCCGGCTTTGCCATGCTCGCCTTTGCGGGCGGGGCGATGAGCTATCTCTTCGGCTGGGCCGTGATGGGTTTTGCCGCCACCTGCGGCCTGACGACGGCGGCCCATGCGGCCGTGGTGGAACGTGTGGGCGCGGAAAGCGGCCGGCTGCTGACGCTGCTGATGCTGTTCACCGGGCTTTCGGCGGCGGTTTTCCTGCCGGTCACCACCATTGCCGATCAGCATCTCGGCTGGCGCGGCACGCTTGCCGCCTATGCCTGTCTGCAAATCTTCATCCTGCTGCCGCTCTATCTTTTCGTGCTTCCCGGCCGGCCGGCCCGAAAAGAGGCAAAGCCGAAAGAAGAGACGGCGATGTCGCCCTCACCGGTCGATACGCGGCGCGCCTTCGTGCTGCTGGCCGCCATGACGACGATCAGCGCGTTTACGACCTTCGGCCTCTCACCGCTCCTGCCGCTGCTTCTGGTTCAGGCCGGCGCGACGCAATCGCTTGCGGTGCAACTGGCATCGGCACGCAGCGTCCTTGCGATTACGGCGCGCGGGCTGGATTTCCTGCTCGGGAAGCGCGGGAATCCCTTCCTCACCGCCATGATCGGCTTCTGTCTGCTGCTCTTTTCCCTGCTGCTGTTGCTCGTTTTTGCTCCGGCCATGCCTGCCTTCATCGGTTTCATCGTTTTCTTCGGCTTTGGCGCCGGCGTGCTCACCGTCAGCCGGGCCGTGTTGCCGCTGGCTGTGTTTTCGCCGGAAGAATATGGGCTTCAGGCCGCGCGCATCTCCCTGCCGCAGAACCTCGCCATTGCCGTGGCGCCGGTCATTTTCACCCTGGCGCTGGATCGCGGCGGCGTATCCGCCATGCTCACCATCGCCTCCGTGCTGATCGGCATTTCGTTTCTGCTGCTGATCGTTCTGTGGAAAACCGTGCGCAGGCAGGGCTCCTGAAACGGCGCTACTCCGTCACCGCCCTGAAACGCATCTCCGCGATGAAATTCCGTGTCTTCGCCTCGCGCCGCGAGCGGCTGGAAAGAAGATGCAGATTGACGAGAGAGACGCCGGCAATCGGCAGCGCGGCATCATCGAGCAGGATCTTCACCCGGTCGACGATTTCGCCGGCGCCCCTGCGGCCATTGGCATCGCTCCATATCTGCAGCGACAGGAAATGCTCCTCGGCTCTTTCCGTCGCCGTCGAATAGTCCCGGCTTTCGAGATCATCGATAACGATGCACGGCAGAAGCGCGCGCGGCAGAAGCCGGTCGACGATGCCGCCGGGGATAAGCGCCGTTAGCGCCGCATCGCTGCCGAGCCTTGCGAAAATTGCCTGCAGAAGCAGATTTGCGGCGCTCATCGGCTCTCCTCCTCGCAGCGGCAGACGATGAAGCGACGCGTCTCATCCGGGTCCATCACCGCCCGGATCGCCAGAATGCGGCGGCCCTTGCGAAAGCGCATGCCGGCGGCGATGTCGCCGCGGTAAGCCAGCCAGACGCGATGGGTGATCGTCACGCCCTCGGCCGAGGCGCGTTCATGCGACGCCTCCGAAACGGGTTCGATCGCAGCCCAGAGCGACCGCAGGAAATTCCAGCTTTCGGCAGCACCGCCCTGCCCGTCCGACGTTTCGGTCCGCACGTCCAGTTCCAGCCGCGCCGTCAACTTGCCGGGATCGAGAAAAACAAGGTTCATCTCTCAAAGCCCCAGACGGCAGAAGGGCGCCACCAGCCGCTCGTAACCTGCGGGAATGGCGGCGGGCTGGTTTTCCGGGGCGACCGCGCCGCGAAAGGCGAACATCTGCGCCACATGCATCAGCATGGCGCGTTTCAGCGTGTCGGGCACATCCGTTCCCGCTTCGCCGTAGCCGGCAATGAAATCGATCTCGATGCCGTTCATCGCCCGTCCAGGGCCCGGCGGATCGCGCAGCCACAGCCTTGCGGGACGCGCCGCGCCATCGAGCAATTTTTCCCCGGCGGTGATATCCGCCGAGCGCCCCTCACCGTCAAAAACCAGTATAGTTTCGATGGCTTGCACCGGTGTCCTGGCAATCGGAATCACGCCGTTCTCAGGCCACCGGTCGAGATAAAGCCGCCAGGTCTGACGGATGAGGCAAAGCCCGGTCGTACGTTCCAGATGCTCGCGGGCGGTGCGGATGAGCGCGGCAAGAAGCGCGTCCTCATCGCCGCCATCAAGTCGCAGATGCGCCTTCACCTCGGCAAGCGTCAGCGGCTCCGCCTGCGGCGGATGAATGAGGGCATAGGTCATGGGGTCTCCGGAAGAAAGGTAGTCGCATTAGCGAGCGGGCGCCGCTTGTTTCTTCTCCCCGAGGGGGAGAAGTCCGCGGCAACGGGATAAGGGGCAAGGGTAGATGTGTTCGGAGAGCTTGCCCCCTCATCTGCCCCTTCGGGGCATCTTCTCCCCGACGGGGAGAAGAAAGGGCCGCAAGGTCTGCGGTCAATTCACCCCAAATTTCACCAGCTTGATCGCCTCGAAATTCTGCACGCCGCCGCCCACGCGTTTGGTGGTGTAGAACAGCACGTAGGGTTTGGCCGAATAGGGATCGCGCAGGATGCGCACCCCGGTACGGTCGACGACGAGGTAACCGGCGCGGAAATCGCCAAAGGCGATGGCGAAGCTGTTGGCCGCCACATTCGGCATGTCCTCCGCCTCCGTCACCGGAAATCCCATCAGCGAGGCCGGCTGGCCGGCGGCGGCGGGCGGGTGCCACAGATAGGCGCCGCTGGTATCCTTGAAGCGGCGCAGCGCCCCTTGCGTCTTGCGGTTCATCAGGAAGGTTCCGTTCTGGCGGTGGCCGGCCTTCAGCGCATAAACGGCATCGAGCAGTACATCCATCGGCCCGGCCGAAGCGAAACCGGCCGAAACGCCAGTCGCGACATAACCGATATTGCCCCAGCTCCAGCCATCATTGGCGACGGCGGCATAGGAGAGGAAACCCCTGGGTTTGTTGACGCCATCGCCGGCGATGAAGGCGGCGGCCTCCTGTTCGGCAAAGGCAATGTCCACTTCGGAGGCGATCCAGGCTTCGATATCGACTGCCGCATCATCCAGCAGGCCCTGTGTCGCCGCCGGCATGGCGTAAAGCTCCATGGTCGGGAAGGAAAGCTCGGCGAGCTGCGGCGTTGCCGTTTGCGGACGCGCCGCCGTTTCGGAAACCCAGCCGGTCGTCATGCCGCCGGGCGAGAAGGGCTTCTTCAGCACGGCGGCGGAAACCTGCCGCACGGTCGCCAGCGCACGGATCGGCGAAATCGCCGTCATGCGCCGGCCGATCTCGCCATCCGTCTCGTTCGGCAGCAGAAAACCGCCATCGGCCCCGGTCGAACCGGCAAAGGCCTTGGCCTCCAGATCGCGCAGCGCGCCCTCCTCGCCGCGACGGATATAGGCCTCGAAAGCGGCCTTGTGCTCTTCGGCATCCTGGGAAAGCGCGTCCTTGCGGCCAAGCGCGGGGCGCGCTTTCTTGAGCGCCAGATCGTCCATGATCCGGCGGTTGTCGTCGAGCGCCCTGTCGATGCGGTCGAGCTTGTCGCGGGTCACGACATCAGAGCCCATCTTGCGCTCGATATCGGCAAGCCGCTGGTCGTTGGTCTCGCGAAAGGCGTCGAAGGCCTCCATGAACTCATCGAAGGCGGCCGTCATCGTATCGGGCACGGCCTTCACCTGCGGCGCGACGGTCATCGGGGCCGGTTTCGTCATCTGGTCTGTCATGTCGTTTCCTTGTTGGTGATTGTCCGGAAGTCAGCGTTTGGGTGTCGTGTCGAACAGCGCGCGGGCGGCGCGGCGCATGGTGCGCACCAGCTCGGTCTCGCGGTCGCGGAAGAAGCGGGCATGCTTGACATCGGAAACGCGCGCCGAAGGCAGCATCGGGAAGGTCACGACCGAGATTTCCCAGAGGTCGGCCTCCAGGATGCGCCGGACCCCCTGGCTCGCCGCCTTGCCGGAACGCACCGTTCGGAATCCGATGGACAGCCCGTCCAGCGCCCCGGTCTTCATCAGCGAATGCACCTCGCGGGAGCGGGCGACGCCGGGGGCGAGAACGCCCTCGACATAAAGGCCGCGCTCGTCCTCGCGGATGGTGCGCCAGGCGCCGATGGGCTCGGCCGGATCGTGCTGGTAGAGCATGCGGATGCCGGCTGCGCCCCGCTCCTCGATGGAGCGGCGGAAAGCGCCGCGCTCGATGACATCCTGACCGAGATCGACCTCGCCGAAAACGCTGGCATAACCGGAAAAGGTGCCGTCGCTGGCAATGCCGCGCAGTTCCAGATTGGCGAATTTGCGCGTGGCGGGACGCGGCCCGCGATAAACGTGCATGGAAAACTCCTGCGATGTGAAGGAAGTGTCAGGCGCGCGGGCGCGCACCGTAACGGTCGGCGATGCGCACCAGCACGCCCAGCCCCCACCACGCGCCCATGCTGGCGGCGGCGGAACCCGCCACCATGATTTCCCGGCCCGAAAGCGCGCCGGCGATATCGAGCTGCTGCACGATCCACAGGCCGATAGGCCCGCCGAAGATCATGCCGCAGGAAACGCCGGTGATGAAACGGCTCGCGGCCTCGCGTTTGCTTTTCGGCAGGAGATAAACGAGCGATACACCCGCGCCCGCCACGGCGCCGGTGATGCGGGCGGCCCAGATGCCGGCCTCATTGGCGAATTCAGACATGGGTAATCATTCCGTTCTAGGATGTGGTTATCGGGCGGACGCGCCGCGTCGCACGCAGGCGCTTTTTACGCGCCTGCGCCGGGTGATTTTGCGAATCTTCGGAATCGCTTGGGCGGAAGAGCTCACAGGGAGATTCCGCTTCTTCAGAAAATGATTGAACGGGAAACCGGGGTTTCGATCCCGCCGGGGCGGCGATCAATAACCGACGGCTTCGCGCTTTTCCTCGTCGCTCAGGAACGAGGCCGCGCCGATGCGTGCCCAGAGCGCATCCCGCTCGCCGGCAAGCCCGGCGATCCGGTCGAGATCGGGTTCGAGCCTCAGCCCAGAGCCGAAGACCGGAGAAAGCCAGCCGCAGAGCCTCGCCGCCGTGCGATAAACGAGCGGCAGGACGGTCAGGCGATAAAAGGCGCGGTTCGCCTCCTGGTAGTTAGCATAGGTATTGTCGCCGGGAATGCCGATCAGCATCGGCGGCACCCCGAGCGAAAGCGCGATATCGCGCGCCGCCCCATTGCGGGCCTCGAGAAAATCCATGTCGCGCGGCGAAAGACCCATGGCCTTCCAGTCGAGCCCGCCTTCCAGCAGCAAAGGCCGGCCGGCATTCATCGCCCCCTGATAGCCTTCCTCCAACTCACGCTTCAACCGCTCATATTGTTCGGTGGAGAGATTGCCGCCCTCCTTCGGCTGGTAGACCAGCGCGCCGGAGGGCCGGGCGGAATTGTCGAGCAGGCGCTTGTTCCACTGGCTGGCGGCATTGTGCAGATCGAGCGCGGCCCCTGCGGAGGCGAGCGGCGCAAAACCCGCCCGGTCATCCAGCGGATGGAAAAGTTTCAAATGTAGCAGCCCCAGCCCGTCGCGCTCGGCGGCGATGCGCCGGGAGGCGCGGCCCTCGGCGCGGTAATCATAGGCCACCGGCCAGCCATCCGGCCCTTCGACGATGCTGACCCGGTCGGGCCGCAGAAGATGCAGCTCGCGCAGCCGCCCGCCCACCATCAGCGGCTCGATATAGGCATTTCCGGCGAGCATGAGGTGACCATAAAGCGCCTCGAAGAAATCCGGCCCGCCCATATGGGCGCCCGGTTTTAAAAGCAGTGCCAGGAGCGGATGATCGGCGAGTTCCTCTTCGCCATCATAAAGCAGCCAGCTGACGGAAGCCGAGGTCTCCGCCACCATGCGGGCGGCCCGGTGCGCCACCGGGTTCTTCATGAAGCCCTCACGGGCAAGTGCGGCATAGGACCGGCCCGACCAGAAAGCCTGTCCGCCCTGCACGGCAACCGCCATGAAGCCATCGGCCATTTTCCGGCTTTCAGGCACGGCTCTGCCATCCGCCGGGCGCAGCCACGGCAGGGAAAAGGGAAATCGCATGGAGTTGTCCTTGTTTTGATGGCGGCTCAGGCCCCGATGCCCTCATCCCTGTGCCTGTCACAGGGATCCAGCCAGCCCAAGTCCTTGGGCTGAAAAGACTCTTCTCGCCGCGCAGACGCGCGTCTACTGGATTCCTGTGACGAGCACAGGAATGAGGGTACAGGGGCTTCAGCCCTACGACGAAGGAAAGGCTTCCCCCCGTTCTCAGCGGACTACGTGCGGATGCACGTCACTTTCGCAGCCGAAACCGGACGTTTACCGGATCGGCGCTTTCACCGCCGTATCGCTGTCGAAATCGGCGGCAACGCGGGTCTCGCGCAGCGGCTTTACCGTGCGGGTCGAAAGATCATAAGCGGGATCGGCCTTGTAAGCGGCGAGCGCCGCCTCGTTTTCGAACTCGCCATAGACGATGAAATCGACCGAATTGCCCCATTGGTCCTTCTTCACGTTCTCGCCGATTTCCAGCTTCAGCGAATGCGGTATCGCGGTGAGGCCGGAAAGCCCCCTGCGCACGGCGTCGCGGTTTTCCTCGGGAACGGTGAAAAAGACGATATGGCGGATCACGGTGTCACCTGTCATGCAGAATTCGGAGGCAGCCTTTTCGGCACCGGGTAACGGGTTATCATCTGGCCCGCCCGGGTTCAATCCGCGCCGCGACAAGCGCGTGATGAAATGCGCGTCCGTAACCGCCCACCAGCCGCGCCCGGTCGCTGCCATTGATGATGGCGCGGGCGCCATCCCAATCCTCGCGCCTGTCGCTGAAGAAATCGGAGAGCCTGCGGCCGGTAAAACCGCCGCCCGCCATGCCGTGGATCAGGATCGCGGTGGCCACCTCCGCCTCCATGGCCCGTTCCGGCCGTTCGAGGAGATCGACGCCGGTCAGCGCCGACATGGCCTCGTAATTGCGCCGATGCGTCAGTTGCACGAAACCGCGCCCCAGCCAGCTCTTACCCTCCGTATCCGGCCGCCAATAGGGCTTGCTTACCATGGGCAGCCTGCCCGCCGCAAAGGCGCGGTCGAGCCTTGCCATCGCCTCGGTATCGCTTGCCGCCAATGTCTCGCGCACGGGCTGCATGGTCGCCGCCGTCTCGTGAAAGGCCGTCGCCAGCATATAGGCGAGCCAGCGCGGATCGCCGCCCGGCATCGACTTTTCAAATCCTCCCAGCATCGTTTTCGTGCCGGCAAGCTGGGCCGCGCGCAGGCGACCGCCGAAAATGGAAATCCGCGCCGACGCGAAGAATCGCGCCTCGTCATAGGCCATGATGGCTCCTGAAAATGATGGGCGATGCGACGCCCGGTTTTTCCACATGCAGGCGGCCGGAACTAAATCGATTTGAAAAAACCTTAATCGATTTTAATCCGCGCCCCGGGGTTTTGGGGTAAAAAATTCCTTGAATTTCGGAACCTTAGCGCGCTAACTCCATTCACCGCGCAATCCCGCAGCGTTAACCATTCAAGGAGGAATGCCACCATGACAGCGACAATCCCCCAGACCGTTTATGACCGTCTCGAAAACGAGTGGCGCCAGATGCGTGAAACCGGCTCCCAGCCGAAACCGGCGCAATCCCCGAAGAAATAATATCCGTCAGACGCCCGAAAATGGGCGTTGACGATGCCTCACTTTTCTTCTCCCCGGCGGGGAGAAGAAACCGGGGGCATCCGCTCGACGGGTAATTGGCTCTCCTTCGCGGGAGCCAATAATCAGCCAACTCACATCCCCCGCACTTTCGGTTCACTCACCACCATCGTCGTCAGCGCCGTGATCGCCCAGACGAGCGCATCCAGCCTGTCCGGCGAACGCCCGGAGGATAGGCCGTCAGGCCCGAAATCCGTCATCTGGTCTTCCAGCTTTTTAAACCGCGCGGCGTGGCGCACCCTGCCCTGTTCGTAGAGTGCGGCAACCGGCTCGGCGCGGGTGAATTTGCCGCGGCTTGCCCGCACCAGTGTCAGCGGCAGGTTGGCGTCGATGCTCTGCAGCATGGCGCGCACCATCTCTCCGCCCTGATTGACCTCGGCCACCACCCGGTCAGCCTCGTGGCGGCGAAAGGCGGCGACCACGGCGCGTGCCCAGCCGGCCGGCGTTTCGCCTTCCACCGAACAATCCGCCAGCACGTTAAGCCGCCCGGACATGCCGAGCCCCGCCACGACAATGCCGCAGCAGGAATGTTCACCAACGCCGGCGGGCGGGTCTACCGCCACCACGATGCGCGCCAGCGGCTCATGCGCCGCTTCTATGATCGCTTCCAGATCGGCGCGTTTCCACAGCGCGCCTTCGCGCTCGTCGATCAATTCACCGCCGATTTCCTGACGCCCCAGCCGCGTGCCGCCGTAACGGTCCTGCATGGCTTTGAGAAAACCGGGCGAGAGATTGCGCGCATTCATGGCCGTCGGCATCCGCGCCACCCGCGTCGAGGGATCGGCGAGAAGCGCCTTTAAAAGCGGAATGGGCCGTGGCGTGGTGGTCACCAGTTGCCGGGGCGTTTCACCCAGACGCAGGCCGAATTGCAGCATGTCCCAGGTTTCCTGCGGATATTTCCATTTGCCCAGCTCATCCGCCCAGGCCATGTGGAATTGCGGGCCACGCAGGCTTTCCGGGTCTTCCGAAGAAAACACCTGCGCCATCGCGCCATTCGGCCAGAGGAGCCGCCGGCGCGATACCTCGAAGGCGGGACGATGGCGGCGGGCGATGCGGCAGATGCCGGAAATGCCGTCGATCATCACCTCGCGGGCGTCGCCCAGCGTTTCTGCCACGAGCGCGATGCGCAAATCCGACTGCTTGCCGGCAGACGCGACACGATGCACCCATTCCGCCCCGGCCCGCGTCTTGCCGGAACCGCGCCCGCCGATCAGCAGCCATGTCCGCCAGTCGCCCTCTGGCGGTTGCTGCGGCAGGTTGCCGATGAAACGCCAGTCGCGCAGGAGGTTGAAGACCTGCGCCGGGAGATGGGGTCCGGTCGACATATCCGTCATGTGTCGGCTTCTGTGGAGGGGCTGCGGGCCGGATCGGCCTCCATCTTCGCGCGGCATTTCTGTTCAGCCAGTTCGTCGATGCGGTTGAGGAAATGCGCCACCGCCGCTTCGTAATCCCCGGCCTCGGTTTCGTCTTCGCTGAAAAGAGCTTCCCTTTCTTCCGCCAGCACCCGTTGCAGGGCGTCGATCCGCTCCAGCGTGCGCACGATCAGCGAAAGCTGGTCCGTCGCAGCCTTCACATCGGCACGCGCCAGCTTGCCCGAAGCGTCCTCCGCCGTCGCCAGAAAGGCGGCTTCGCTCGCCTGGCGGAGATTGCGGTACAGGCAGAACTGCTCGCGCATCTCCTCCGTCAGCTCGTTCAGCAATTGCCGCAGGCTGCCATTGCGCGCCGCATCTTCGGCAGCCAGCCTGTCGGCCCGCGACTTCGTCTCCGGCGCGGCTTCCGGCATGTCCTCAGCCGCATAGGCGGGCGTTTCCGGCCAGACGCCGTAGAGCGCCGGATCGCAATTGCTGGACATTGTCATGGGATTGGCCTGCGAGAGAAGGATCAGTCAATGAGGAGCGCGAGCAAGGTGTAAAACACCTTGTCAGCCGCAAATCTCCGACCGTAGCCAAACACTATCAAACCACCGTCACGCTGTAAAGGATTATTTTCCTATTTTCATGACTTTTATCCTGCCCGCAGGATTTGCACCCTCGTCCGTCACATATTACACTCAGCATCAGGCGGTGAGCACAAGGGGCGAGTCAAGTTGGTGAAACAATGGGTTGAGCGGTTGTTTGCAGGTCTTTCGGCAACCGGCATCGTCTTCGGCACTATCCTGTTCTGCGCTTCGCTCACGCCCTCGCTCCTGCCGCGTACCTGGCTGATGCAGGGGGTGCTATGCGGCTTTTCTTTCGCCATCGGTTATCTGATCGGTGTCGCTTTGCACGCCATCTGGGCCTATCTGGAGCTGCCCGAACCCTCCCGCCACAACGCGCGCGGCGTTCGTTTTCTCATCGCGCTCGCCGCCGCCATCACGGCCATCGCGTTTTTATGGCAGGCGAAGGACTGGCAGAATTCCATCCGCGTTTTGATGGAGCTCGATCCGCTGCCCAGCGCCCACCCCACCAAGACCGGCGGCCTTGCGGTGCTGGTCGCCGCCATCCTCATCGGCGCCGGCCGGCTGTTCCAGCTTATCCGCCGGTTCTTTGCCGCGCGCAGCCGCCATTTCCTGCCGCGCCGCCTTGCCAATGTGCTTGGCATCGCGGTGGCAATCATCCTGTCATGGATGCTGCTCAATGGGCTTATCTTCGATATCGGCCTCAGATTTGCCGATTCCTCGCTGAAACAGGTGGATGCGCTGATCGAACCCGATGTCCCGCGCCCGTCAGATGCGCTCAAGACCGGCAGCAGCGCCTCGCTGATGACATGGGAATCGCTCGGCCGACGCGGGCGTGAATTCGTCGCCGAAGGCCCGGCGGCCACAGAGATATCCGCCTTCACCCATCGCTCGGCAAAGGAGCCGCTCAGGGTCTATGCGGGCCTCAACTCGGCGTCAACGCCGGAAGAAAGAGCGGCCTTGGCGCTGGAGGAGCTGAAACGGGTCGGCGGTTTCGAGCGCAAGGTGCTTCTGGTGGTCATTCCCACCGGCACCGGCTGGATCGACCCGGAAGCGCTCGATACGGTCGAATATCTGCATGACGGCGATATCGCCAGCGTCGCCGTGCAATATTCCTATCTCTCGAGCTGGATCGCGCTGCTAACGGAGCCGGATTACGGTGTCGAGACGGCACGCGCCCTGTTCGAGGCCGTCTACGGTTACTGGACCACGCTGCCGAAGGAAACGCGGCCGAAGCTTTACCTGCATGGCCTCAGCCTCGGTTCACTCAACTCACAGAAATCCTCGGATCTCTACGATGTGCTCTCCGATCCGTTCCAGGGTGCGCTGTGGAGCGGTCCGCCCTTTTCCAGCCCGACATGGCGCATGGCCACCAATGGCCGGGTGAAGGGCACGCCGGAATGGCTGCCGCGCTTCCGCGATTCCTCCGTCATCCGCTTCGCCAACCAGTATACGACCGCGCATATGCCCGATGCGAAATGGGGGCCGATGCGGATCGTCTATCTGCAATATGCCAGCGACCCGATCACCTTCTTCGAGGCCGCCTCGCTTTACCGGCGGCCGCAATGGATGGCGCATCACGGGCCTGACGTTTCGACATCCTTCCGCTGGTTCCCGGTCGTCACCCTGCTGCAGCTCGGCCTCGATGTCGCCGCCGCCACCACCGCGCCCATCGGTTATGGCCATGTCTATGCGCCGGAACATTATATCGATGCATGGACGGAAGTAACTGCGCCAAGCGGCTGGAACCCCGAGGAGATCCAGCGGCTGAAGATGTTCTTCAAGGCCCGCCGCGGCTCCACCGATCCGGCGTGAGCGCGGCAGGCTCGCCTGGAGCCTCAGCCCTTCAGCCGGTCCAGATTGTCGGCCATATAGGTCTCCAGTGAACGCGGCGCATGGCCGGTCAGCGTTTCGACATCGCCGGTCACCAGTGCTGTCCAGCCTTCGCGCACGGGATAGAAGATCGAGGCGAGGAACGAGGCATAGTCCTGCGGCACGCCCGCACCGGTGAGAATGCCGATGAAGACCTCATCCGAAACGGCGGCGTAAGAAACCGGCTTGCCGATCGCCTGCGATATCAGCGCGGCCGCTTCGCCGTAACCTAGGGCTTTCGGACCCGTCAGATTGAAAGCCTTGCCATTAAAGGCGTCAGAGGTCAGGGCGGCGGCAGCGCTGTCGGCGATGTCGCGCACGTCGATAAAGCTCGACTTGCCCTCGCCGGCCGGCACGGCGATCTGGCCGTGTTCGATGCCCGCCTTCCAGTAGCTGTGGAAATTATCGGCAAACCAGTTGGGGCGCAGGATGACGTAAGGCGTACCCGAAGCGATGATCTTCAGCTCGATCTGGCGATAGGGAATGGAATCGTCGGCATCGACGCCAAGGACGCTGAGGAACACGATCTTCACCTTGCGGCGCGAGGCCTCCTCGACAACAGGGATCAGCGCGTCGATGGCATCCAGACGCCCACCCGCCAGGATGAGGAACAGACGGTCAACACCATCGAAGGCATCCGCATAGGTCGATGCGTCGGTATAATCGAAACGCACCCCTTCCGCGCCGTCCGTGGCCTTGCCGCTGCGGGAGGCGGCCTTCACGCTTTCGCCCTTCGAAAGCAGCGTTTTCACCAGCGGCGTGCCGATGGTGCCGGTGGAACCGATTACGAGTATCTTGCCTGTCATCTCAAATCTCCGTAGTATCTAATGGAAACCATGTTTCAAAAACACAGGTACTGCGTTTGCGAAATCATGAAAAGAGAGCACTTTTCGGTTATCTGGTTTCCTTTCGGAAACCGGCATGGCCCTGAAACGACGGAACAAACCCATGGAACGCATCTATGACGTCTATGAAGACCGCTGCCCCACCCGCATGGTGCTGGACAGGATTGCCGACAAATGGGCGCTGCTGATCCTCGACCGGTTGCGGGTGGAAGCGGTGCGCTTCAACCTGCTGCGCCGGGAGATCAAGGGCATTTCGCAAAAAGTCCTGTCGCAGACGCTGAAGAAGCTCGAGCGCGACGGGCTGATTTCGAGGCAGGTGTTCCCGACCGTGCCGGTGACGGTCGAATATTCGCTGACGCCGCTGGGGCGGACGCTGACCGACACGGTGGCGGCGCTTGCCCATTGGGCGGAGGGAAATATCGACGCGGTGATGGCGGCGCAGAGGGCTTATGATGAGCGGGCGGTGGTTTAGGGTAAGCTCACCGTCTTTAACACCTCCCTCATTCCTGTGCTTGTCACAGGAATCCAGCCGACGCGCGTCTGCGCGGCGGAAAGACTCCTCTCAGCCCAAGGACTTGGGCTGGCTGGATCCCTGTGACAAGCACAGGGATGAGGGAAGAAGAGAGTATCACGCGCACCCACCGGCCTTTGCGCCCACCGCACGCCCCAAGTCCCCTACCGCGAAATCCGCGTCGACAGAATGATCGACGACAGCGTGCGCTCCACGCCGTCAAGCGCGCCGATGCGGTCGATCAACCGGTCGAGATCGAGGATCGAAGGCGCGGCCAGAATGGCGATGAGGTCGAAGGTGCCGCTCACCGAATGCAGCGTCGTCACCTCCTTGATGGCGGCGAGCGCCGCCGTCACGCCGGGCAGCGCCTTCGGCCCGATGGTGATCAGCACATGGGCGCGCACCAGCCCGGAAAGATAGCTTTCCGAAAGCCTGAGGCCATAACCCGCGATCACGCCGTCCGCTTCCAGCCGCTCGATTCGGGCCTGCACCGTGGTGCGCGAAAGGCCGAGCTTGCGCGCCAGTTCCGCCACCGGCATGCGGGCATTTTCGGAAAGCAGGGCAAGCAGCGCCCGGTCCTTGTCGGCAATCGTCATAGTGACCAATCCTATCGTCTTATTGCCTAATATTAACCCGCTATCCGCACATAGTGAAGCTGCGAATCGTCAATAAAAACTGGCATTCTGTTTTTGAAGCGCATCCGCGCTGACACATTTGCATTCACTGCGGGGAACAAAAACATGAAAAACATTGTCGTCATCGGCGCGGGCAATATCGGTTCGGCCATCGCCTGGATGCTGGCGGCCACCGGCGATTATCGCATCACCGTCGCAGACCGTTCGGCCGATCAGCTGGCCAATGTGCCGGCGCATGAACGGGTCGATACCGAAATCGTCGACATCACCGACCGTCCCGCTCTGGAAGCACTGCTGAAAGGCAAATTCGCCGTGCTTTCCGCCGCCCCCTTCCACCTGACGGCGGGCATTGCCGAAGCGGCCGTTACCGTCGGCACGCATTATCTCGATCTGACCGAAGACGTCGAATCCACCCGCAAGGTCAAGGCTTTGGCGGAAACGGCCGAGACGGCGCTCATCCCGCAATGCGGCCTCGCCCCCGGCTTCATCTCCATCGTCGCTGCCGATCTTGCCGCCAAGTTCGACAAGCTGGACAGCGTGCGCATGCGCGTCGGCGCTCTACCGCAATATCCGTCCAATGCGCTCAACTACAACCTTACCTGGAGCACGGACGGGCTGATCAACGAATATATCGAGCCCTGCGAAGCGATCGTTGAAGGCCGCCTTACCGCCGTTCCGGCTCTGGAAGAGCGCGAGGAATTTTCGCTCGACGGCGTTACCTATGAGGCCTTCAACACGTCAGGCGGTCTCGGCACTTTGTGCGCCACGCTGGAAGGCAAGGTGCGGACGATGAATTACCGCACCATCCGTTATCCCGGCCATGTGGCGATCATGAAGGCGCTGTTGAACGATCTCAACCTGCGCAATCGCCGCGATGTGCTGAAAGACCTGTTCGAAAACGCCCTGCCCGGCACCATGCAGGATGTGGTCATCGTCTTCGTCACCGTCTGCGGCACCCGCAACGGCCGGTTCCTGCAGGAAACCTATGCCAACAAGGTCTATGCCGGCCCGGTTTCCGGCCGCATGATGAGCGCCATCCAGATCACCACCGCCGCCGGCATCTGCACGGTTCTCGATCTGCTCGCCGAAGGCGCCCTGCCGCAGAAGGGCTTCGTGCGCCAGGAGGAGGTGGCCCTGCCGAAGTTCCTCGAAAACCGGTTCGGCCACTATTATGGCGCACATGAGCCGCTGGCGCGGGTTGGGTGAGAGAACATCTCCTCCCATTCCTCCGTCATACCGGCCTCGAGCCGGTATCCAGCCAGCCCAAGTCCTTGGGCTGAAAAGGCTTCTCTCGCCGCGCAGGCGCGCGGCGGCTGGATGCCGAATCAAGTCCGGCATGACGGCGAGGATTGACGAACCCGTTACGTCCCGCAAAAGGTCCTGAACACCCGCTCATGGCTCATCGGCGGCTGCATATAGACGAAATTGTCCGGCCGCTCCTCAAAAGGCGTGGCGATTGCTCTCAGCATGGCGTGAAAGGGCTCGAAATCCCCCTCTTCCACCGCCGCTTCGATCAGTTCCTCGATGCGGTGGTTGCGCGGGATGATGGCGGGATTGACGGAGAGCATCGCCGCTGATCGTTCGGAATCAGAAATCCCCTCGCGACCGGCTCTTTCCCGCCAGCGCGCCAGAAATTCGTCCGCCCCCGCAATATCGATGAACATGCCGCGGAATGGCTCGGCGTCGCCATTGGCCGCATGGGAAAGACGCCGGAAGGTCAGCGTATAATCCGCTTCCGATGCCTGCATTAGCGCCAGCAGCGCCTGCACCAGATCCATATCGCCCTCTTCCTCGGTCGTCAGGCCAAGCTTTTCGCGCATGCCGGTAAGCCAGCGTTGGGGAAAGGCGGCGGCGAAATCGGCGAGAACGGCATTGGCGAGCTCGGCGGCTTTTTCCACTTGCGGATCGAGCAGCGGCAGCAGGCATTCCGCCAGCCTTGCGATGTTCCATTGCGCGATGCCCGGCTGGTTGTTGAAGGCATAACGGCCCTGCGCATCGATGGAGGAAAAGACCTTGTTCGGGTGATATTCGTCAAGGAAGGCGCAGGGGCCGAAATCGATGGTTTCGCCGGAGACCGCCATATTGTCAGTATTCATCACGCCATGGATGAAGCCCACCATCATCCAACGGGCGATGAGGTCGCATTGCCTCTCGGCGATGCCGCGCAGCAAGGCGAGGTAAGGATTATCAGCGCCTTTCGCCTCGGGATAATGACGGTCGATCACATAGTCCGCGAGGTTTCTGATCGCCTCGTCATCCTCGCGCGCCGCGAAGAACTGAAACGTGCCGACACGGATATGGCTTGCCGCCACGCGGGTGAAAACACCGCCCGGCAGACCGACTTCGCGCTGCACCCTTTCGCCGGAAAGGACAGCCGCCAGCGCCCGCGTGGCGGGGATGCCGAGCGCAAACATCGCCTCCGAGACGATATATTCGCGCAGCACCGGGCCAAGGGCCGCGCGCCCGTCGCCCCTGCGCGAAAACGGCGTCGGGCCGGAGCCCTTGAGCTGGATATCGCGGCGCTTGCCGTTCCTGTCGATCACCTCACCCAGCAGAATGGCGCGGCCATCGCCGAGCTGCGGCACGAAACCGCCGAACTGATGGCCGGCATAGGCCATGGCCAGCGGCTCGGCCCCCTGCGGCACGACATTGCCGGAAAAGATCGCCGCCAGCCTTTCATCGTCAAGGCCGGCCACATCGAGGAGGAGTTCATCAGCCAGCCCACGATTGAAGGCGATGAGCCGCGGCGCCTTCACCGGCGTCGGCAGCACGGCGGCGCTGAACCGTTCCGGCAGGCGGGCATAGGAATTGTCGAATTTCATCACGGGTAAACTCCCTGCTTTGCCCCTATATGGGGCCGGAAGGCCGCGGATGCGAGCGATAAATGCCGTACCGCCTCATCGCCTCATTCAATTTTGCGCAATGAACTTTCCCGCGCCATCATCGTTCCTATGCTTGACCCGCAGAATGCCGAAGGAAAGGAAAAGCAATGACCGTCGTTGAAGCCGTAGCCGAGCCGGAAAGCGCCATCCGCACCATTCATACCGATCTGCCCGTCAACGCCACCTTCCATGTCTGGCTGAAGGCGAAGAAAGACGCCGAGCCCGGTGCCGTCTCCTTTTCCAATCAGAATGGAAAATTCGCTGAGGTTTCAAGCGTCAACACGGAAGAGTTCGGTTTTCGAATCTATCAGGTTTTCGGCGGCGGCCATGTGGAGCTGAGTTACGACACGGTCACGACCGCAGTTTCCGTCATCTACTGGTTCACGGCGTCGGATGTGCTCGAAACCGGCATCACCGTCGTCCATACCAAGCCGGACAATGCCGCACCCGAACTTCCCGGCAGCTATCACTTCCGCCCGCCCTTCGGCTGGATGAACGACCCGAACGGTTTCGGTCGTTTCGAGGGGCGACCGCATCTGTTCTATCAGCATTATTCGCACGGGCTTCGTTGGAACACCATGCATTGGGGCCATGCCGTCTCGTCAGATTATCTGCGCTGGCGGCACCTGCCGATCTTCCTTTTCCCTTCCGAGGATCTGACGACGCGGCCGGACAAGCGCGGCGGCGCTTATTCCGGTTCCACAATTCCGCTGGTTGAAGGAACGGGCATCCGCGTCTTCTTCACCGAGCAGGTGCAGGATCGCATTCCCGAACAGCAGATACAGCTCACCGCCACCTCCTCCGATCTCATCATGGCCGGGCAGGCGGAGGTTATTCTCGGCACTCGTCCGGACGGACAGGGGCTGACGCCGGATTTCCGCGACCCCTATGTTTTCCGCGGCCCTGACGGCCTGTGGAAAATGGTGCTCGGCAGCCAGAGCGACGGCGGCGGCGTCATCCTGCTTTACGAGACGCTGGACCCCACCGCCGCATCGGGCTGGACCTATGTGGGCAAGCTGTGGGTGGAAACGCGTTATAAAACCACGGCCATCGAATGCCCATGCCTGCTGCCGCTCGATGGACCTGCCAATGCCCGCTCCACCCGCTGGGTGTTGATTTATGGGCTGATGCATTCGGAGGACCCGGAAACCGGCCGCAAGAACCTCACCATGGCCGATGTCGGCTGGTTCGACGGCAAGGTCTTCACCAAGGAATCCGGGCAGGAGCTGGATTTCGGCACCGACAATTACGCCTTCCAGGCCTTTCTGGATGGCGACAGCATTATCGGCATCGGCTGGCTGGCCAATTGGGCGGATGCCAATCCGGAGATCGATTTCCCCACCTCCATGACGCTGCCGCGCCGGATTCACTATGCAAACGGCGAGCTTCTGACCCCGCCCATAGGCGCGGCGGAAAGCCTGCGCAGCCACATTCTCGACCGCACGCGGCTGGCCGCCGGCGAACGCGTTACCTTCATCAATGGGGCGGTGGAAATATTGTTCGAGCTTGCCTCACCCGGCGCGCCCTTCGAACTGGTGCTCGATCATCCGGCGGTCAGGCTGGGCGTCGTTTCCGATGAAACGGGCCTGTGGATCCGCCACGAGGACGGGCGTGACGGCCCCTCGCCGCATTATATCGCCAAGGGAGCGAAGGCATCCCGCATCCGCATCTTTCTCGATTACGGCTCCATCGAAGTCTTCGCCAATCGCGGCCGATATGTGGGCACCAAGCGCCTCGAAGGTTTCGAACCGGTACGCTCGGCGCTGCTGAAGGCCGCCCCCGGCGCGGTGGTACATGCCACCAGCTGGGCGCTGAAACCGTGAGGAACTTTTTGGCGGATCGGGCGGTTGATAGACCGAAACCGCCCATTCCACGGATAAGGAGAAACGGCATGACCAAAATCCGCGACACCAGCGATCCGATCCTGTTTCCGACCGAAGCCAATGAAAACAAGGCCGAGAAAAAACGCGCCGGCAAGGGCATCGTCATCATCATCGGCGCAATCGCGATCATGGCCTTCGTCGTCTATCTGGCGGCGATCACCATCGCCACCACTCAGTCCTGACGGCGGCGGAAGAGCCGCCTTTCGCTTTGTCGCATTTCCGGACGGAAAACCGGGTTCCACTTTTCCTGGAAATGCTCTAGGCTGAATCGACATTCACCGCATCCATATGATGGCTGCGGCGATTTGTATGAAGCTTAGGAAGTGTGTTGCGCGCCTGTCAAATCGAGTTGC